>JANLHY010000781.1 GCA_024653795.1 Candidatus Brocadiaceae bacterium
TTATCTCCTTCACTTAATGCCTTTTTGAATTCCGCTACATTGCTGATTTTCTTTCGGTTTACCTCTTTAATGAGGTCGCCTTCTCTTATCTCTGACATAGCAGCAGGACTGCCAGGCTGAACCTCGGAGACGATTACTCCACTATCTTCTTCTATGCCAAGACTCTTTGCGAGTTCTTTTGTGAGATTTTGCACAGTCATTCCGAGGTCTTTTCCGGATGGTACTGCGCCAGGCCCAGCGGCGAATAAATCGGCTGGTTGTTCACCGATCTTGACAATTAATTCCTTCTCTTTACCCTCTCTCAGGACTTTAACCTTTGTTTTTTTGCCAATTTCCGTTTGTGCGACGACATTCCGAAGGTGATTGACATCACGGATGGATTTCCCGTCATATTCAACCACAATATCGCCGCGTTCAAAACTGGCCTCTTTTGCCGGTGAATTTTCCTGTATCTCGCTTACAAGGACGCCTTCTGTCACCGCAACATTAAATGACTTTGCCAGATCGGGGGTAATATCCTGGATTACGACTCCAAGCCAACCTCGGGTAACCTTACCTTTTTCTAAGAGGTCTTTCATAATTGTTTTTACCATATTGACAGGGATGGCGAACCCGATACCCTGATAACCACCGCTTCTTGTAAATATAGCGGTATTGATGCCAATAATCTCTCCTCGTATGTTGACGAGAGGCCCGCCACTGTTGCCAGGGTTGATAGCGGCATCAGTCTGGATCATGTCCTCGTATTGTGCAACTCCTACATTGGCTCTTCCTGTGGCGCTAATGACGCCAACGGATACTGTTTGTGATAAACCAAAAGGGTTTCCTATGGCGATTGCCCATTGGCCAACCCGAATCGTGTCTGAATCGCCCAATTTTGCGGAAGGTAAGTTTTTCCCTTCTATTTTTACTACGGCAATATCTGTTTGAGGATCGGTACCAACAACCTTTCCATCAAACTCCCTTTTATCTCCTAATGTAATTTTGAGTTCATCGGCATCTTCGACAACATGATTGTTTGTTACAATATAGCCTTTTTCGCTGTCTATGATTACACCTGAACCAAGTCCCTGCACCTTATATTCACCCTCGGGAGACCTCTGTTTGAAAAATTTGTCGAAAAAATCATCGCCGAAGAAGTCCCTGAAATCCCGAAATGGGTCTTGTTCCTGTTCCCGGTCAGGTCCGGGCCTGGGTTGGGAATGGTATTGGTCGTTGGGCATCTTCCTTTGTTTTTGCTGGGTGTGTTTGAAGACTTTTATGGAAGTAATAGAGACAACGGCAGGTTTAACTTGTTCAACCACCTGCTCGAACACCTTCTCGAAACGTTGTGCTGCAGCAATGTCATCGGAATCGGCAATCTGCTTGTTTGCAGCGTAGAGCGTTGTTTTGCCAGAGAGACAAATACTGGTTGCAACGCAGAAACCCAAAACTAAAAGAAAACGAGGATAAAACCTTCCCGCCTTGTTAAACATATTAAACTCCTTCAACATAAAAGTTTAGATTCTTACATAGCACGATGCATTTTATTCCAGATAGAATTTTTTGTCAATAGAATTCAATAGCTATATGACCCTTCTATAATGCTTGCATTCTCTCTGTAGCATGATAAAATAACAAAATTATGACAACCTTAACAAGAATCAACCGGTATTTGTTCCATTGAGCAAATAATAGAAGATACATGGTGAAAATGGAAATTATGAGTTGGAAAAGGGCCTATATATCGGTGCTTTTGGGAATGGTGGGTGCATTTTTATTTGTACAAGCAAGGGCGTTCTCGTCAGAGGTGTATTTTGCGCCCACAGAGATAAAAGGGCAAATTCTGCGAGCAATTGAGGAGTGCAGGGAGTCTGTTGATATTGCAGTTTTAGATATTACCTCAAAGGATATTTTAAATGCCCTTATTAAAGCTCAGGAACGGGGCGTTCGTGTCAGGATTGTCGTTGATAGGAAACGTGCTTTAAGGAAAGGATTATTATCCCATCGAGATAAGGATTTTGTAATAAAGGTATTGGTTCAAAAAGGCATTATGCATAATAACTTTGCCATTTTTGATTGTAAATTACTGACAACCGGGTCGTATTACTGGAATGAGCATGTGGCTAAGTTTAGCCGGGATAACGCCATTTTTACCGATGAAACAAAGTTATTGGTGAAGTATCAAAGAGAATTTGATCGTCTATTTCACGAGGGGATAACTACGGATATTAAAGAGTCAGTTCCCGTTGCTGAAGAGAAAGCCAGGAAGATTGATGAGAAACCAACAGTGGATATTTCAAAGGATATAGCTGCAGGTGAACGGCCTGTTGTATCGAAATATGAAGTTGTTATAACGGAGACTTCCGATGGTTATATAAACATGAATTTTGAAGAGTTTAATACTATCTTTGGAGTGGCAAGTGATTTACCCGATGAACAAAAAGAGGCCATGTGGAGTCGATGTGTGGGTAAAAGAGTTAAGTGGCGTGGAAAAGTAAATTATATTGGATGGGGTCTGGTAACAGGATGGATGCTGGG
>JANLHY010000017.1 GCA_024653795.1 Candidatus Brocadiaceae bacterium
TGAAGAAGACCATATCGGTGTGGTTACCGGCCTTGCCTGGACAGAAACAGGCGGAGACATTATCTTTGTGGAAGCATCTCGAATGAAGGGCGAAAAGGAACTAACCCTCACGGGACAATTGGGCGACGTCATGCAGGAATCAGCCATTGCAGCGCTCAGCTATATCCGCAGTAATGCAAAACGACTAGGTATTGATGAGAATTTTTATGATACTTCGGAAATCCACATCCATGTCCCTTCTGGCGCCATACCTAAAGACGGGCCTTCTGCCGGCATAACCATGTGTATGTCACTTATTTCACTGCTGACAGGCAGATACGCAAGGAGAGAAGTCGCACTCACCGGCGAAGTCACGCTGACGGGAAATGTATTACCCATTGGAGGAGTGAAGGAAAAGGTGCTTGCAGCCATAAGGGCAGGGGTAAAGACGCTTGTGCTTCCCTTAAAAAACAAGGATGATTTTGAAGAAATTGATGCAGAAATCCGCAACAAAATCCAATGCGTTTATATTCAAAAAATTGATGACGCCGTTAATACAGTATTAATTTAAAAACAATGAAAGGAGAAAACAGCATGATCAATATAAAAAATATCCTCTGCCCTGTCGATTATTCGATTTATTCGGAAAAGGCATTAAGTTATGCAATAGAGTTTGCTGGAAAATATGGGGCAAAGCTTTTCTTGCTGCATGTGCTGGATATTCGTTTCTACGACATTAATGATCCGGATCTGTACAACGTAAATATCGTCGACAAGGAGACCATCAATAAACTGAAAGAGAGACTGCTCAAGTGTGTAAATGAAGATACGAAAGGAAAAATATCGGTTGAGGCTATTGTTTTACAAGGTATCCCTTTTGCCGAAATTATCAAGGCATCAAAGGAATACGACATTGACTTGATTGTGCTCGGCACGCATGGCAGGACAGGCCTATCTCATGCAATCATGGGGAGTGTTGCAGAAAAAGTCGTACGCAAGTCAACCTGCCCGGTGCTTACCGTCAGGCATCCTGAGCATGATTTTGTAATGCCATAACAAATCATGCCAAAAGCATGATTTGTTATTCTGCTAACCAGTTTCCTAACCCGAACGAGTCGGAATCCGTAGCGCGGGTGGTTTATCCCCCGCCAAATGCCGACCACAAGGGATCGGCGCTACGTTTTTTTGCCGAAAATGTAAAAATTTATCTCTTAAGATACTAAACGATTATGCCTAAATATATACTTATAGATCACACGGCAGATATCGGGATCGACGTATTTGGGTCAACAGTACAAGAATTATTCACAAATGCAGCCTTTGCCCTGTTTGACATCATCGCAGATTTATCCAAGGTAGAATGTAAGGCCGAATACCCTGTAAAAATTTCAGGAATAGATAGAGAACAACTGCTGGTTATCTGGCTAAGTGAATTGTTGTACTTGCATGACGTAAAATACTTGCTTTTCAAGGATTTTCATATTACGGACATGAAAGAAAACCAATTGACCGCATCCGTATGCGGCGAAGTGTTTAA
>JANLHY010000018.1 GCA_024653795.1 Candidatus Brocadiaceae bacterium
CCACCAGTGAATATCGTATTATTCCTAATTTCTCAAGCGTCCGGTTCCCTGTTACTTTCAGGAAAAGAAATGGTATCACCATACCCAGAAAGAAATAAACAGTAATAATACCGCCGCCAATAAAAGAACCCAGCAGCGATTTTGAATCAATGCCTATAAACTGTGTCAGATCATAATTTGTGTCAGCTACTATTCTGTGCGCGTCCCACTCCTGCCACGGCCAGAACCACAACCAGCCTGGCCCGCGCATAAATACTCCTACTATTATCAATAGAATCCAGAGAATGTGGAACCCGAAGCAAAACGTCAGTATTGCAAACCATCTCTCCTTAAAAGTATAATACCCATTACCTTTCGGATTTATATCAATATAAGGCATTGCCATTAATCCCATTACGATTAATGAAGGGAAAATCACTCCCGCTATCCACGGATCAAAATATACAAGCATTTCCTGCAGCCCAAGAAAGTACCATGGTGCCTTTGCGGGATTAGGTGTCACGCTGGGATCTGAAGGATCCTCTAATGGCGCATTAAGCGCAATTGACCAGACCAACAGGATTATCGTTACGATTATGGCTGCAAGAAACTCCTTTCTCACCAGATACGGCCAGGTTGGAATCTCATCCTCAGACACATGTGAATCCTTCTCCTTTGCCAGCGATTCTCCTTTGACAAAGGCCAGCGCACGATATCTTTTTTGTTCAGTATCTTTTTTGTCTGCCACTTATATTTTCCTTTGTAAAATTAAAGAGTAATTCTCACGTCCATCAGATGGTGAGAAACGTCCTCCAAGGCGGACGGCTACAATGATTCAGAAAATAGAATTGTTCAATTAAGGTATAACTTAACAACCGGAAGAGGCCAGGTTCTCTGTATAAGAAAATCTCTTCATCTTTATTGCATTTACCGGACATCTCTTTACACAAAGACCGCATCTTATACACTGCTCCTCATCTATAGCCATTACAACATCCCAGTCATCCGGTATTGATCCGTCCAGCAAACCTTCAGTCATCACCTTGTCCCGGGAAATCATTTCGATACAATTGTGAGGGCAAACATCTACACACCCTCCGCAAAGCACACATTTTTCATCTATAAATATGTTATAGTGGCAGAGCAGACATCTGTCTGCTTCCTTAGAAGCATTTTCTTTTGAAAAGCCGAGCTCAACCTCCTTGTCAATATCCCATCTCGCGCCCATCGGTACAGCATTCTGTTTCTGACGCGGTATTGACTCATAACCGGGATCATTCCTCACCGGATCTTTATCCTTGAAAAAATAATCATAGCTTCTTTCTTTATCGCCACTCAGATATTTATCTATGGCCCTGGCAGCTTTCCTACCGTCAGCTATTACTTCAATGGCGTTCCTTGGACCGGTTATAAAGTCTCCTCCCGCAAATAGGCCCTTCCTTCCTGTTGCGAAACTCTCAGTATCAACCTCTACAGTACCCCAGTTTGTGAATTTAACGCCCGATTTTTCAGACATAAAACTTATATCCGGTGACTGGCCTATTGCCGCAATTACCATGTCTACCGGCAATGTAAACTCACTGCCGGGAACTGGCTCCGGCCTTCTTCTGCCGCTCACATCAGGTTCACCCAGTTTATTCTTAACACACTCTATAGCCTTTACGTTCGAATCTTTATCTCCCAATATCTTTATTGGTGTAGTCAGGTATAGTATTTTTATTGCCTCTTCTTCTGCCATGCTTACTTCAAGTTCACCGGCAGGCATCTCTTCCAATGTTCTTCTATATATTATAAAAACCTCTTTGGCTCCTAATCTCAGGGATGATCTCGCACAATCAATTGCCGTAAATCCTCCTCCTACAACGGCAACCGTCGATGGTACTTTTTTCTGTTTTCCAAGATTAATATCTTTCATAAACGCGATACCGGGTAGAACCCCTTTCAGGTCTTCCCCCGATATATCCAACTCCGGTGATTTATGAGCGCCTGCTGCTATATATACCGCATCATATTTTTCGACTAATTGATCAAGCTCTTCCGAACTCCTTACAGGACTGTTCAGTTTCAGCTTTATGCCAAGTTCTTTAACCCAATTAACGGCGCCCTCTATCTTATTCCATGGTAATCTGTATGGAGGAATACCTACACTTAACATTCCACCTGCCATGGGAAGGGCTTCAAAGATTGTAACATCGTGCCCCATAACCGCTAAATCATTACCGGCGGCAAGCCCGGAAGGACCGGCCCCTATTATGGCAACTTTCTTTTTCTTACCCTTCTTTTTTGCGACTAAACGGTTTGTCGGGTATTCATTTTCTGAGAAATCCGCAGCTACCCTTTTAAGTGAACAAATTGATATCGGTTCATCAATCTTACCCCTGCGGCAAGCGCTTTCACATGGATGCGTACATACCCTGCCAAGAATATGTGGAAACAGGTTCGCCATGTAGTTCAAACCCAGCGCGCCATCATAATCCCCTTCCTGTAGCCGCTCAATATAACTGGACGCAGGAGTATTAACAGGACATGCATATTGGCAACTTATATTCTCTCTGAACCAATTTTCATCAGCCTGGACGATCTTATAATCCACTTGATTATTCCTCATAATATACGTAAGTTGCGCAACCTAAAGGATGCGGCTACAAAAATCGTTTTATTTTTTCTCTTCTTCACTTCGCCGATCATGTTCAAATGCCTGGCTGAATGCCAGCCACGTAAAAAAAACTAACAGCACCATCAAACCAAGTATCGGAATATTGTCAGGTTTACTTATTATGTGCCAAAGGTTTTCCA
>JANLHY010000047.1 GCA_024653795.1 Candidatus Brocadiaceae bacterium
ATTTTGATACGAAGAATTTTATTGTTTATTTTTCATGAGGAGGTAATACGAAAATGATCAGACCGTTAGATGACAGGGTAGTTATTGAACCTATGGAAGCTGAAGGAAAAACTCAGGGTGGAATTGTGCTGCCTGATACTGCAAAGGAAAAGCCCATGAAGGGAAAGATTATCGCTGTCGGCGATGGGAAAATGCTGGAAAGCGGAAAAAGGGCTGAACTTTTGGTAAAAAAGGGAGATAAAGTCCTTTATGGAAAGTACGCCGGGACCGAGATTACTATTGACGGTAAAGAATATCTGGTTATGAGAGAAAGCGATATTTTAGCCAAGATTGAGTAATATTAATCAGACTCTTAAAGTTTTTTGATGATTTAAATTTTTTGGAGGTTATGAAATGGCGGCAAAACAGCTAGTTTACGATGAAGATGCCAGAAAGTTGCTCCAAAAAGGGATTAAACAGCTAGCGGATACCGTTCGGGTAACCATGGGTCCTACCGGGCGAAACGTGATCCTGGAAAAAGGATTTGGTTCGCCCTCGGTTACAAAGGATGGTGTCACGGTAGCCAAGGAAATTGAATTGAAAAATCCCTTTGAAAATATGGGGGCAAAGATGGTTTGTGAAGTTGCGTCAAAGACCAGTGATGTTGCCGGTGACGGCACCACTACGGCCACCATCTTTGCAGAGGCTATCTTTAATGAAGGATTGAAGAACGTTGCAGCCGGCGCAAACCCAATGGCGATCAAAAGGGGCATTGATAAGGCTGTAGAAATTGTAGTTGCGGAAATTAAGAAATTGAGTAAGCCTGTAAAGGGGCGCGCCGAAATTGCTCAGGTAGGAACTATCTCTGCCAATAACGATGCATCTATCGGAAATCTCCTGGCCGACGCTATGGAGAAGGTCGGTAAGGATGGTGTTATTACCGTAGAAGAAGCGAAGGGGATTGAGACTACACTGACAGTTGAAGAAGGTATGCAATTCGATAAGGGATATCTTTCAGCATATTTTATTACCGATGCACAGAATATGGAGGTTGTCCTTGATGATGCCTATATATTGATTCACGAAAAAAAGATATCCGGCATGAAGGATATCCTCCCCTTATTGGAAAAGATTGCCAGCATCGGAAAGCCATTATTGATTATTTCTGAAGATGTTGATGGTGAAGCGCTGGCAACCCTGGTAGTTAACAAGCTCCGCGGCGTGTTGAGTTGCGCGGCCGTTAAGGCCCCGGGTTTCGGAGATCGCAGAAAGGCGATGCTGGAAGATATTGCCATATTAACGAAGGGGCGTGCTATTACCGAGGAGTTGGGTGTAAAGCTTGAAAATATGGGAATAGAAGACCTTGGCCGTGCAAAACGGATTACCATTGATAAGGATAATACGACAATCATCCAGGGTGCGGGAAAGAAGTCAGATATCCAGGCAAGAATAAATCAAATCAAAAACCAGATCGAGCAAACCACTTCAAATTACGACAAAGAAAAGCTCAGTGAAAGGCTGGCAAAATTAGCCGGAGGCGTGGCTGTTGTT
>JANLHY010000096.1 GCA_024653795.1 Candidatus Brocadiaceae bacterium
GAAGTTCTTCGCGAGATCCTCCGGCGTCTCCTCGAAGGTCATGAAGACCCCGGGTTCTCCGTAATCCATGGCGCCCCGCATGAGAAACTCCATGGCGAAAAGTGTTTTGCCGGAACCCGCACCGCCGCAGATCAGGGTTGGCCTGCCTCTCGGAAGCCCTCCCTTCGTGATCTCATCGAGACCCCTGATGCCCGTCGGGCATTTTTCAAGAACAGCAACATCATGTTTTGCCTTAACCATCGTCACCTCCCAGCGCCTTTCCTAATCTGAAGTAATGCCTATAAGAGTGAATGCTATTTAAGACTGCTTAATAAAGTCGAAATGACATTATTGGTAACACTTTAGCCTTTTGAAACCGGAAGATGTCATTTGTAGTGCGACGAGGTTCGTCGCACCAAAAAAAATTGTGCGATAAGGAATAGGGTCTACCGCAGGTTTGCAACTCAATGTCATTAAGTTAAGGATATTTGACCCAAAACAACCCCCTTGCCCCCTAGTTTATTCTAGTCAAGTATTATTTATAATAAATTAAGATTAATTTGATTGTGGCTAACGGAAGGAGGGCGTAGCCCGACTGGAGTTAGCCACAATCGCCGCTAATTTTCCATTTCATCAAATGATTTATTTTCCATTATTTTCGTGTAACACCCCTTGTCCAACCCTAGTACTTTGAGGGTCTCAACTGAGCCCTAACCTTGCTTCATGGGGACTTAAGGGTGCAAGCGATAAAGTTATTTATGCTTTTCTCGAAGGTCGACTTGGTCGCCTTTATGGGGGCCATGATAATCTTTATCGCCTCCACGAATACCACACAACTTAAGCAACCTTTTTCAATGGTATCCCTTCATAATTCTTTACGTATTCAGTCTGGTTCCGTACCAGTGCAAATAAAACCCCTAACAGTTTTCGTGCTATTGCAGTAAGCGCCTTTATCTTCGGCATTCCTCTCTGAATATATTTCTCATACCGTTCATGCATGATCCTTCCCTTCCGCACTACATTTATTGCCGCATAAAACAAGAGTTTTCTCATTAATGGACGGCCTCTCTTCGATATATGGCGCTCTCCCTTATGCTTCCCTGAACTCACTTCAAATAAATCCAACCCCGCTAGCTTCGTAATCTCCGCTGCCGTCTTGTACTTCGTAAAATCCCCCACTTCCCCTATCAGCCCAGCTACTGTCACCTCTCCTACCCCTTGTATCGATAACATACATCGACTGTAAGGAATTTCTTTGAGATATTCCCTCATCTTTTCTTCTATCTTATCTATTAATCGTCCTGTTTCTTCTATTCCCTCTATCAACTGCTTTATCTCAAACGCGATGCTCCCTTGCCCCTCTCTGACTCCCACGGTGTTTACTGCCGCTTTATACAGCGCCTCTGCACGCCCCTTACCTATTCTCCCTCGGCTTATCTTCTTCAATGTCGCTTCCAATCTCTCACACCCAAGCCCCACGATATCCTGGGGTCTTGGATAGTGTTTCAGAAGATATTGGGCTGTTTTCGTCTTGATGTCCTTCATTACCCACAAAAACTCCGGAAATACCACACTCACCAAACTATGCGCTTGATTCACCAGCATTGTTCGTCTTTCTACTGCCCTCTCCCGTGCCTGTGTCAGCCTCCTGAGTTCTGCCGATGCCCCTTCCGGTATCACTACTGTTAAATAATTCCCAAGCTCTATTATGTCCGCTATCACCTGGGGATCCTTCTCATCCGTCTTGTTCGGCGAATTACCCCTTATCTCTTTCACTCTCTTGGTATGCATCGGATTTACCTGCACCAACTTTACTTCCTTCTTCATCAAATAATGCACTAGTGGCTCTGCATATGGCCCGGTTGATTCAAAGCCTACCACTACTTCCTCCATCCCATATGCCTCCTTTGTCCTGCTTATTCGCTCCCACATCTGATCGTACTCTTCCCGTCTATTGAAAACCACAAATGGTTTCTCTTCTCTCCCTTCGGGACATCGAATATATACCACATGCTTCTCTTGCGCTATATCGAAGGCCACTATCAAGGTTTTCCTATTGATTTTCTTCCCCTTCCCTGTCTTAATATCTCTCACAGCTATACTCCTTTCTTTGACTTGAATTCCTCTAACTTACTATTACATTCAATTCAAGAAAGAGTATAGCTCTTTTATCAAAAGCTCAACTACTTTCTACAATATAGCAAGCTTTTCTAAGGGGGATTGAGGGGGTTGTTATACATCGTTATACATAACACGTGAACTGTTACCCAGAACCAAACAAGCACGAGGTAAAAATACGAAGCACAAAGCACGAAATCCGAAACAACGTCCAAAATACAAAATCCCAATGAAAAAAAACCGGGTTTTGAAACATTTGAAAATTGAAATTTAGAATTTGTTTCGGATTTCGGATTTCGTGTTTCGGATTTCAGCAGATTAAATATTTTGCCAAAAAATGCAAAGATATTACTGATAAGGTACCCCGGCGGGTTCAGGTTTGCAACCGTTCGGCTGAGCTCACGTCGAAGCCTGAACCTATGAGTTTATGCTTATCATGGGGCCATGTACTGCGGTGAAATTCCAATGCCCAAATCCCAAAATCCCTGTTTGGAATCTGGAATTTATTTGTCATGTGTCCTGTTAACAAAAGGCTGGATCGAAAGTATAAAACGTTTGGTTCAGGTTGCAAACCTGAACCCGCGAAGTGTAGTTTCCAGTGCCATTACATTCCCAGGTAGCGGCAAGGCATGCCTTGCCGCTACCTGGGAACGAACACGAAAAATTCATGTAGTGCGACGAGGTTCGTCGCACCAAAAAAAATTGTGCGATAAGGAATAGGGTCTACTCAAGTAGTGCGACGAACCTCGTCGCACTACAAATGATAATCTCCAGTTTCAAAAGACTAAAGTGTTACGGAGTTCTGAATTTAATATTTGACAAAATCGGCATATACCTACTATAATTTCTTCTTTGTTTTATATTAAGTCACGTATTTACTGAAACTTACAAAATTGACACGTTACCTTCATTGTCCCCGGTTTTTCAAATATCCTGCATTCCTAAAAATTTCGTTAACTTTTTCTGTAACTCTGTAACGTTGTGACCATATCATTGTTTATTTTTATTTTCTTAGATTCACCATAATTTATGATTAAAAGACGCAATACGCGAACGGTCAATGTTGGCGGAGTATTGATAGGGGGGAACAGCCCGATTTCCGTGCAAACAATGACGAAGACCCACACGGAGGATATCGATGCGACCGTTAAACAGATTAAAGAGCTGGAAGCTGCCGGTTGCAATATCGTACGGGTAGCCGTTCCCACAATTGTTACTGCAAAATGTCTTGGCGCTATTAAACGGCAGATAAACATACCCCTTGTTGCAGATATACACTTTGGACATCACCTTGCCCTTGAAGCCATTTCACAGGGAGTTGACAAGATACGCATCAACCCAGGCAATATGAAAGACCGGAAAAAACTGGAAGAAATAATAAAAGCCGCAAAGGAGAAGGGTATCCCTATCCGCATAGGCGTTAATTCCGGTTCAATACGGGACGTAGGTATACATGAGGAGCTGACGGCTTTAATGGTCAAAACCGTTTTGCAGTATTGCGAGCATTTTGAATCGCTTGGTTTCAAGGATATTGTATTGTCATTAAAGGCGTCTGACGTGCCTTCAACCCTGGAAGCATACCGTTCAATTGCAACACAATGCGATTATCCATTACATTTGGGCGTTACCGCTGCAGGCCCTCCAAGTCTGGCAACCATTAAATCCGCAATCGGTATCGGCGGATTACTTTCAGAGGGCATTGGCGATACGTTACGGGTTTCCTATACCGGCGCATCGGAACTTGAAGTAGAGGCAGGCTTTGACATCCTTGAAGCGCTCGGACTTTACAAACGGCGGCGTGCGGAGCTTATTTCCTGTCCAACGTGCGGCAGGTGCGAAATAGACCTTGTTAAAATTGTTGAACAGGTAAGACACCGCCTGCCAAACGATAAAAAACACCTTCAGATAGCCATTATGGGGTGTATCGTAAATGGGCCTGGAGAAGCAAGGGAGGTCGATATCGGCATTGCCGGAGGCAAGGGATTTGGGTTTCTTTTCAAAAAGGGAGAAAAGGTAAGGAAAATACCGGAAGATCGGATGGTGGATGAGCTTTTGGAAGAAATTTCCCTTATGAAATAATGATGAAAAACGTTGCTATCCTTGGTTCTACAGGTTCTATCGGAAAAAATGCATTACACGTTGTGCGCAACCTAAAAGACTCCTTCAGGGTAACCGGGCTTTCCAGCCATTCGCAGTGGGAATTCCTTGCCCGGCAGGCGGAAGAATTTAATCCATCGCACGTAGCGCTGAGCGACCCCCAATTAGCCGGAAAACTGAAACAACACCTTTCGGGCAGGCAGATAGAAGTAATCAGCGGAAACAATTGCCTCAAAGAGATTGTTTTAAAGAGCGAAGCGGATATTGTGGTTTCAGCGGTAGTTGGCGCAATCGGATTATCCGCCGCGATCGCAACCATACAAGCGGGGAAAATCCTTGCCCTTGCCAATAAAGAAGCCCTTGTTATGGCGGGGAATATTGTCATTCCGTTGGCAAAAAAGAATCAGATACTGCCGGTGGATAGTGAACACAGCGCAATATTTCAAGCCCTCCAGTCCGGCAGGCAGAACGAAATCAGGCGTATTATCATTACCGCTTCGGGCGGCCCTTTTTATGATTTTCCCGCCGATACACTTGCAGATGTAACACCTGCTCAGGCGCTTAAACATCCGACATGGCGCATGGGACAGAAAATCACCATCGATTCTGCGACGTTAATGAACAAGGCTCTTGAAATTATTGAAGCAAAGTGGCTGTTTAATCTGGGAGCTGACCAAATTGATGTGGTAGTACATCCGCAATCGATCATTCATTCTATGGTGGAATTTTGCGACGGCTCCGTCATTGCCCAAATGGGCATGCCGGATATGAAGGTCCCGATTCAATACGCCTTAACGTTCCCTGAAAGGGCGTGTCTTAATGCTGAACCGCTGGATTTGCCGCGCATAGAAAATCTTACATTTAAAAAGCCGGATAGGGAAAAATTTCCCGCTTTAAAACTCGGCTATCTTGCGGCCAGAGAGGGCGGCACTATTGGCGCTACGCTAAACGCCGCAAACGAAGTCGCCGTACAGGCCTTTCTTGAAAAGAAAATTCGCTTCACCGAAATAGCCTCCTTTGTGGAAAAGGTTATAAATCATCACCATTTTATCAAAGACCCTTGCCTGGAAGAGATTCTGGCGGCAGATGCATGGGCAAGACAGGAGATTAAAAAATGCCTTACTTAAATGTTTCAACAAACGTAATTCTCGTTATTGCAGGCATCGGACTGCTTATTTTTATCCATGAACTGGGTCATTTTCTCATGGCAAAAAAAATTGGCGCCCGTGTCCTGGCCTTCTCACTGGGATTTGGCCCTGCCATATTGAAAAAACAATGGGGTGAAACCGAGTATCGGTTGTCCCTTTTCCCGCTTGGCGGATACGTAAAATTGGCAGGAGAAAACCCTGACGAGGAGAAAACCGGCGCTTCCTATGAATTTTCCTCCAAAAGTATAGGACAACGTGCATCGGTATTAGTCGCCGGCGTTGTGTTAAACGCTCTTTTGGCATTCGTTGCCTTTATTGTCGCATTTCAGATAGGGGTGCCTTTTATTACTTCCGAAGTAGGAGATGTTATTCCCGGTCAGCCCGCCTGGCAGGCAGGGATACAGAAAGGCGATAAAATTACAGAAATCGGGGGCATTGACGACCCTGACTTTGAAGACATTTTTACTGTCGTCGCGTTGAGCAACACCACTACCGGCATACCCATTAAGGTGAAGAGGGGCAACGATGTTTTCCATACAGAGGTAATACCGATGTATGACCAGGAGCATGGCCTTCAGCGCATCGGAATAATGCCCGCGACCAGCCTGGAGATTGATAAAATATTTGCCTTTGAAAATAATGAGTCGCCTGCAAGGGACGCTGGAATACAGGTAAAAGACCTTGTCGTGGCAGTAAACGGCAAACGGATAACCTCTGAATCGGAATTTCGTGAAGTAGAATCACAGAGCGCAGGCAAAGAAATAACCCTTACACTGTTGCGAAACAGCGAAGAAATAAAGGTAAAAGCTACTCCATCTAAAATATCACGGTGGATGCTTGGCTTGTCCGGCGCTTCTTCCATTATAGACGGCGTGAAATATAACAGTATTGCCAGTAAAGCAGGATTGATGAAGGGTGATGAAATAATTGAGGTTAATTCCAATCCCATTATTGGCTTTACCGGTTTTAAGAACGCATTCATGGCATACGAAGATAAAACTTGCATCCTGACCGTAAAGAGAAACAACAAGATTATATTAGTTTCTGTGCCGTTAGAAGATACTGGTGCAAAAGAAGACTTTTTAAAAAGCATTACCCCATTTTATGGACTGACAATCGATTCCGTTGTCCCGGGATTTCCTGCGGAAAAGATAGGATTGCAACCCGGCGATAAAATTATTTCCCTGAATGAAAAAGAACTGCATCACTGGAGCGAACTCCTTCAGGCGGTAGTATCGGGACAGGGAAAACCCATCACCATTGGGTGGATGCGGGGAACGGAAAAATTAACCTCTGCCATAGCGCCGCAAAAAAATGGAGAAACAGCGGCAGGAAGCATTGGTGTAAAATTCAGAGAAAAAACAGAATTTAAAAAATATGGGCTTATTGGGTCATGCGTAGTAGGCGCAAAAAAAACAGTTATCAATGTACAAAGACTGTATCTTACGCTAAGGGGTTTCTTTTCCCAAAGACTTTCAACCAAAAACGTAGGTGGATTTATCCTTATTGCCCAGGCGTCATATGAATCCGCAAAAGTCGGCATGGGGAAATTGGTATATTTTTTAGGGATTTTAAGCCTTCAACTTGCGCTTTTAAATATCTTACCGGTGCCAGTGCTGGATGGCGGACATTTATTATTCCTGTTAATTGAAAAAATCAAGGGTTCTCCGGTCAGCCAGAAAACACTATCAATTGCCCAGTATATTGGTTTCGCCATGATCATTTCACTGGTTATTTACGCCACACGCAATGATATTGTGCGGCTCTTTACGTTGTAAGAAATACGTACGTACGAAGGACGAAGTACGAAGGACGATTTTAGATTTACGATTTTAGATTTGGGATTTTAGATTTGGGATTTGGGGTTTGGGGTTTTAAATCGTACCTCGTACCTCGTAATTCGTAAATCGTAATTCGTAAATCGTACCTCGTCCCTCCGATTAAAGAGTGCTATAACTTTTTATCATTTCAATAAACGCCTCAATACGGGTTCTCATCGACCCGTCCAATGGGCCGGGACGATCGCAATCGAGGGTAAGGATCGGCAGTCGTATATTTTTCCTAATGATCTTGTCCTGAATATGCCGGTGGCAAAAACTTTGCACATAATGAATGATGCCATGGATTCTTCTCTGCCTTACCGCATCTTGAATATCCTCTAAACGCGAAAAAATATCGTATGGATAGGTATAGCGGCTGTACTGTTCCACAAGGGTATCTGACTGGTATGGCATACTGAACTGACGCTGAATTTCGTTAAATACTACCTGTACGCCAAGGGAGGAAAGAAAGGGGTACAAATCTTCACAAATGGGGGGTATCCCGACAACTCCGAGCCTTATTGCATGCTTGATTGGCTCCCGTCCGGATACCGATTTAAGGAATTTCCCTGCAAGTGCCCCAAATGTCTCAAAATCTCCCATGAAGTCGCTCGTTGATACTGTCCACAGGTGGTTTTCATCGCCTGTGACAAGATTCTCCATCCACGTAAGCCGGTCAATTTCATGTACTATGCTTCTCACCGAATCCAGACGCTTCTTTGTTTCTTCCGCTC
Source organism: Candidatus Brocadiaceae bacterium (assembly GCA_024653795.1). Taxonomy (GTDB): domain Bacteria; phylum Planctomycetota; class Brocadiia; order Brocadiales; family Brocadiaceae; genus Wunengus. Next base: position 7,897 of record JANLHY010000096.1, read on the forward strand.
TCCCGTAAGAAACTCCCAGGTTTGCGGCAAGCGACTCCATTTGATCACGCAGAAAGGATGTATCCGCTTTACTATGGGGATAAGCGAAAGGAATTGTTTTTATGCCCTCCGACAAAAAAACCTCCATAAGCGCCTGATTATTACTGCAATCACCCTGAATCACGCTGATAATCTTTCGAATTGAGTATTTTTTCACAGCGGAATACATGCCCTTGATCCATGCGCATGTGTTTCTGGGCAAACCAGCCATCTCCGCATCCTCAATCATTTTATTTGGCGCAATATCGCAAATGAATATATTGTTAAGATCGATAGGCACATATCCTGCGGCAAAGACGATCTCTATGGGAATGGTGGACGTAATCCCTATGATTTTATCCGCTGGAAATTTCCCGGGATCGGGAAGATAGGGAAGTAAATTGTCGTTAGGCATAAGATGCATGTTTTATAAAACGCTACCGTTTTTAGATGTACGATTTACGATTTACGATTTACGATTTTTTTAATCTGTGTAATCTGTGAAATCTGTGGTTTCTCTTTTTATTATTCTTTTTCCGTCGGAGTCTTTTCTCCGGTGGTTTTATTGAGTTCTTCCAGGAATTTTTTCAGGTCATCTCCTTCTATGACCTCTTCTTCGATGAGTTTTTCTGCCATTCTCTGCAAAATCATCTTTTTTTCAAGCAGTATTATTTCGACCCGCTGGAACGATTCATCCAGGATTCTTTTGATTTCTAAATCTATTTCCCGCGCTGTTTCTTCGCTGTATTCTTTTTCAAAGGAGAGTCCGTAAAGCGATTGCCTGTCGCCTTGATCAAAAGCAACCAGTCCCATTTTTTCGCTCATGCCGTATTCCTTAATCATCATTCGGGCGATTTCTGTCGCTTTTTTCAGGTCGTTCTGGGCGCCGGTTGAAATTTCATTAAAAATAATCTTTTCCGCAGATCTGCCTCCGAGCAATATTGCTATTCTGTCGAGAAGTTCTGTCCTTGTCATCAAATAGCGGTCTTCCGTAGGTTTCTGCAAGGTATAACCAAGGGCGCCTATGCCCCTTGGGATCATAGATATTTTCCGGACAGGGTCCGCGTTTGGAACCGTGCACGCTACAAGGGCATGGCCGGATTCATGGTAAGCAACGATTTCCTTCTCTTTCAGGTTCATAAGGCGCTTCTTCTTTTCGAGCCCTGCCATAAGCCGGTCAATTGCCTCTTCAAATTCAGGCATGCCTGCGGCTTTCTTATTTCTTCTTGCGGCAAGCAATGCGGCTTCGTTGATAAGGTTTGCCAGGTCTGCCCCGACAAATCCAGGCGTCATTGCGGCAACAGAGTGTAGGTCCACGTCTTTTTCCATCTTTACGTCTGCGGAATGCACATTGAGTATTGCTTCGCGTCCGTGCAAATCCGGCCTGTCAACTACCACATGCCGGTCGAATCTGCCTGGCCTTAAAAGGGCTATATCCAGCGTTTCAGGGCGATTTGTAGCCCCCATGATAATTACGCCTTTATTGGAATCAAAACCATCCATTTCCACCAGCAACTGATTTAATGTTTGTTCGCGCTCGTCATGTCCCCCCATGGGGCTTTGCCCCCTGGCCTTGCCAAGGGCGTCAAGTTCGTCAATAAAGATAATGCACGGCGCTTTTTGGTCTGCCTGATTAAATAAATCTCTCACCCTTGCGGCGCCTACGCCAACAAACATTTCAACGAATTCAGAGCCGCTCATGTTGAAAAAAGGCACGCCCGCTTCCCCTGCCACTGCCTTTGCCAACAGGGTCTTTCCTGTTCCCGGAGCGCCGACAAGCAACACTCCCTTTGGTATCTTGCCGCCAATGGCGCGAAATTTTTCAGGGGTTTTCAGGAATTCTATAATTTCCTGTAATTCCTCTTTTGCCTCATCTATGCCTGCTACGTCGTCAAATGTAACATTTAAATCTTCCTGGACGTAAAGGCGCCCCCTACTCTTACCAAAAGTCATGATGCTGCTGGCAGGCCCGAATCTTTTAAATACAAAGCGCCAGATCAAAAATAGTATTAATAAGGGGACTATCCATGAAAAGAAAAATGTTTTCAACCAGGGGCTTTCGTACTGGCCTTCGTATTTTACCCCCATTTTTTCTAATTCGCTTACCAGTTCAGGGTCGTCTATCCGCGCCGTAATGAAGATTGCGTATTTGTTAGTGCCGCGTTCATATTCTTTTAATTTGCCTTGAATAGCCGCATGGGATATATGACATTCCAGTATCATATCTTCGCGCACTAATTTCTTAAATTCGCTGTACGAGATATTCCTTACCCCGGGGTTCATTAAATACATTTGGATAAGTATGAGAAACCCAAAAACAATAATAATGTGCCAAATAGAAAACTTTTTCGGCATTTTAAACTTCATTTTTTTTAAGTCTTTGAACATGTACACTCCTATGATTGATTATTCAAAAGAACACGCTATAAACAGATAAAGAATTTATGGTCAGACGCCATTTTTGTTACGTCTCTCAGTTCAGCCGGTTTGATACAAAGCACGAAATACAAAAGCTGCGCTTGTTTAGAATTTCAAATCATTTTGTCATTAGAATTTGTTTCGTGCTTCGCGCTTCGTGCTTGTTTATTTTAGGGGGCTGTTCTCCACGCCACGTATACTACTACTATTTTTTATACCATTAATTCTTGTCACTAATTCTACCAGAAAGCGCTGTGTCACTCAAAAGAACTTTATGATATTTGTAAAATGGTAATAGTCTGTCACTTAGGGGTGCATTCCAGATTTTTTGTAAAAAAGCTTATTATTTATGCAGGATGGGTCACTCGTCAGAAGACAGAAG
>JANLHY010000136.1 GCA_024653795.1 Candidatus Brocadiaceae bacterium
CCATTTCCTGTAATAGCAATTACCTTCGCCCCCATCTGTTTTACAAAAGGCAAGAGTGTAACAACCTCTGTTTCGCCGCTGTTGGAAAGAGCCAGGACGACGTCCTCCGCAACGATCCTCCCAAGGTCGCCATGCCTTGCCTCAGACGAGTGAATCCAATAAGAAGGCGTCCCGGTGCTGGCCAGTGTTGCAGAAATCTTCTGGCCGATAATCCCTGCCTTTCCAATACCCGTAACGACTACCCGTCCTTTACAATTAAAGATTAAATCAATAGCCTTCTGAAAATTATGATCCAGACGGTCGATCAGATTTTTAATTGCTTCCGATTCGAGTAATAATACATCTTTAGCAAAGGCAATATCGGCCAAAAATTCTTCTTGTATCGGTTTTTTTTGCATACAACAAATTATTCCTACGCAGTCCCCCTTAACAAAGGGGGATTCAGGGGGTTGTGTTTTTCCCAGGGTTATTCCCCATTTTCATGAGGACAAGTTTACAACCCCAATCCTCCCCCTTTATCCCCCTCCGGAGGGGGACAGGGGGAGGACGGGGGATTCTTTATGCCATACATTGTATAACCCGCATAAATAAAATGAAAATTCCTATATAATTAAAATACCGTATTATTGAAATGGAATCGATGAATTTTCATGCGCTGTGTAATTAATTATAGTGGGCGTCTCTTTTATATTCAAGAGAAAATAAAGGTATCATTAGTGGTAAAGATCTATAGAGGCGAAGCCTCAGACCGATAAAAAACTGTAATATTTCAGCTATCTTAGACAGGATATACAGGATTAACAAGATAAAAGCCACCTTATTTCATCCTGATTATCCTGTTAATCCTGTCAAAAATTAATTAAGTGTTCTGGACTTGACAACTTATTTCCGTTGTGTTAGGATGCCCGCAATTAAAATGAAAAGGGAGAATGTAATCGTTCACCGCAAAGGGCGCGGAGAACGCAGAGAAAAACGGATTCCGCCCCCTGTCCCCCTCACGGAGGGGGATAAAGGGGGAGGAATCCGCATAGTTTTTTTGTCTATCCTCTAACAGCCTCTGCGATCGTTCGACTGAGCTCACGACGAAGTCTCGGCGTTCTCCTCGGTGATCTGAACTGTTACGGGAGAATATACGTATTTGTGAGCCTAAATAATCTAATCATCTCAATTCCAGCAATACTCTATGCCCTGACCATTCATGAATATTTCCATGGTTGGACAGCCAATAAATTTGGCGACCCCACAGCACGACTGCAAGGCCGTTTGACGTTAAATCCTCTTGCCCACATTGATATTCTTGGGGCATTGTGTTTTGTATTTGCCCATTTCGGATGGGGAAAACCTGTTCCAGTAAATCCTTATAATTTTAGAAATCCCCGCCGGGATAACGTGATTGTATCTTTTGCCGGGCCTGCCTCCAACTTTGTTTCTGCTTTTTTATTTGGCGTAATCTTTCAACTCCTGCGCAGCACGTCATTTATACCGATAAATATATCTGCCTTTTTGTTTAATTTATTATTCACGGGAATCATGATGAATCTATCGCTGGCATTTTTTAATATGATCCCTTTATTCCCGCTGGATGGTTCTCATATCCTGGAGGGCTTGTTACCCTATCGGATGGCAGTGAAATATAAAGAACTCGAACGTTACGGTCCGTTTATTTTGCTGGGGCTGATCATTCTGGGGAGTTATGCCGGTATTCCGATTTTAAGCATGGTACTCGGCCCACCCATTCATTACTTTCTCAAGTTATTTACGGGTTTGCGGCTGTAGGACGAAGATAGATACTATTCCGTCTTGTAACGACGTTAGAGTGAAGATTTACTATGTTGCATAGGAAATTATATAATTTTGACAGGATTAACAGGATAATCAGGATGAAATAAGGTGGCTTTTATCTTATTAATCCTGTATATCCTGTCTAAGGTAGCTGAACTATTATGTTTTTCCTTTGTGTCTTGGTGTCTTTGTGGCAAAGTTTTGGGTTGTATTTATAGTTTCCAATATCTTGTTAGTCCAACTTAAATTTGTGAGTTTTATTTGCAGAGCAACTTAGGACATTAATAGGGGAATAATTAATTATGAAAGCAGAAGCGGCAGAAAAAACAATCGAATTGAATCTTACGGACATTGGCGGACTTTTCTATGCAAAACGATTACAAGAAAGACATCGTGAATTGTTGCATAAGTTAAGGCAACAATATGGTAAACCTAAGAAGTCCGTTAAGATTGCTAGAAAGGCATGGAAAGATGATGACGAAAACTTTAGTAAGGAATTGTTGAGAATGAGAGAGGAATAAAGGTTGAAATATTTTTACATAATACATTGAAGGGGCAGTAATTATTGTTAGGGATTGACAATTAATAACATGAACAACTTCATGTTGCTGTGCCACTTCGACAGGCTCAGTACAAGCATCAGGGCTAAAGCCCCGGTATGACATGTACCAACTAACCCCAGCCTTAAGGCTGGGGTTATAGAAGACGGTATTGTAATCGACTTCGACAAGAACGGACAATTAGTAGGAATAGAGGTATTAGATGCGAGCAAGCGATTTAGCCTTGCTGATATTGTCAATGTAAATATTGAGAATCTTCCGGTAGAGGCAATCAAATAGCACGATTCTTGGTGATATATCATTGTTTGAGTCGTTTATTCGTGGCTAAATAGTCGCCAACTCAATAATCGGCAACTTAAACTTATATCTCGTGAATACAAAACAAAAGCGTGAATCTTGAACGGGTAGAAGGAGTTTTTAATGAAATATACAAAACGATTAGAAGAAAATATTTTTGCAGATGTTGTTGAAAAGTTACAATCGCTTACTGTTTCACAACGCAAATATCTTCATGAAATACTCTCTGATAAAAAAAAGTTGTCTGTTGCTTCTAAAAAGAAGCTTTTAAAAAAGAGTTACGGTGTTTGGGTAGACAGGCACGAAATAAAGGTGGTGAGGAAGCAATGATAAATAATCTGTTTGAAATATTGACTCCCATAGCTGTTGATGAAGCGATTGCTGATAAGACAGGGGAATACTTGAGAAAGCATAGCAAGGGTTACGATTTAAACATAGGCGATGCGATAATTGCAGCTACCACAAAGGAAATGGCATTGAAGCTCGTTACAAGAAATGTAAAGCATTACCCTATGAAAGATATAGAGGTTATAAGACTCTATTAACTGACTGTTTGAAAAGGAGAGTAGAAATGGGAAAGCTGAACAGAATTTTTGTAATACCCGCAGCGCTTTTGATGGCGGTGTTTTTAGCCACAAATCTTTTATCAGAACAAGTTGATACCGGCACACCATCTCTCAAACCCTCAAACTTGTCCTCGACTACGATCGGGGATCCGCAATCCGAAACTTGTCCCCAACTTCGATTGGGGATCCAAAGCTTGTCCTCGACTTTGATCGGGGACTTGTCCCCGAGTTCGTCCGGGGATCCGAAATTCGAGAAGGCAGAGGTTGTCCGAAGAATTAAGAAACTCCAGATGCCATTCATTGCCAATGAGGGACAAACGGATGCGAAGGTGGCGTTTTACGCCAATACCTTTGGAGGGACGGTCTTTGTCACAAAGGACGGCGATATCGTGTATTCGTTACCAATGGTAGCACATGCGTCCCCGCTTGTGCATGACGAAATTAACAAAGACAAGACAGGATATACAAGATTAACTGGATATAGGGGGAAAGAAGGTCAATGTATTGTTCATCGTGCCTTGTGTGCTCTGTTTCCATTTTGCACCTGGTATTTTCCAGTTTATTATTCTGAAACATATTCCCCCGTTTGTCATTCTGAGCGGAGCGAAGCATCTCATTTAATGGATAGGAATTTCAATCTTGTAGGGGCAATTCATGAATTGCCCCTACATACAAATCAAAATAATCGCCGCAGCCATTATTTAAACAATTCACTGCCTGAGCCCTTAGGTTGGTCTGAAGGCGAAACCCAACAGGCACCCCGTGTAGAGACGCAATGCCTTGCGTCTTTAATGCGTTCACCCAGTGGGATTTCCCCTCTAAAAAGAGGCACACACCCCTTACCCCTCTCGAGAGGGGAATATAAAAGTCCCCTCTTGGGAGGGGATTCAGGGGTGGGTAAATCCGCAATCCAAAACTTGTCCCCGACT
>JANLHY010000150.1 GCA_024653795.1 Candidatus Brocadiaceae bacterium
GTTTTGACGGAGAAAGGCCAGAAGTTCTCTTGTTCGCTGATGACAGCTTCAGCCCTTGATATTAAAGCGCTTACGGAAATGGCGGCATGAAAAACACGCAGAAAAAACAAGAAGTTGATGGATTGTAGTGTAGTACGGATTACACAGATAAATAAAATCGTATCAGTTCACCCCCCTCCCACCAGGGGTGGGGGAAAAACGTTTCCTCCCCCTGTCCCCCTCACTGAGGGGGAGAAAGGGGGAGGGGGGAGGTCAGGGGGTGCTGAACTGTTACATAAAATGAAAATTCCTATACAATTAAATACAGAATATAGCACCCTCTCTTAACAACCCCCGAGTGAGAAAAGGTTAGATTGTGGGTATTTTCAGGTAAAATGATTACAACCGCCACTGTTAACAACACCCGTTTAATAGCAGCCTGTATCATACTGTTTACGGGATTTCTCTTCCTGTTTAATACAGGGAAAAGGGACTTATGGGCGCCTGATGAACCTCGTTATGCGCAAGTCTCGAAAGAAATGCGGGACAGCGGCAACTTCATAGTCCCTCATTTAAACAGCGAACCATATCCTGATAAACCCCCGCTTTTATTCTGGTTCATTAATTTGTTTTCGATTCCCTTTGGAAAGATTACGGCGCTGTCTTCCCGCCTGCCTTCCGCCTTCGCAGGCATCGGTTGCTGTCTGGCAATATTTTATCTTGGCAAAAGTTTATACCATAATACGCGAATCGCTTTGCTGGCATCACTCTTCCTTGCCACAAGTTCAAAGTTCCTGTGGATGGCGCATCGCGTGGCGTTTGACGTCCTCCTCACGTTTTTTGTGACGATGGCAATATTCTGTTTCTATAAAGGATACATTATACGGCATGGCCGCATCCTAACTACCCCCCCTTGCGAAGGGGGGGATAAAGGGGGGGTAAAAAAACAGTATCAGTTCACCCCCCTCCCCGAACCCCTCCCACGAGGGGCGGGGAAGATTTCCACCCCCTGCGCCCCCGCCAGCGGGGGACATTTCCTCTCCCTGTCCCCCTCATTGAGGGGGATAAAGGGGGAGGGGGGAGGTCAGGTGGGGGTGCTGAACTGTTACAAAAAACAAGAGAGACGATACTACACCCTCTTTTATATTTTCATGGCGCTGGGAGTACTTACAAAAGGGCCGATAGGCTTTATCATTCCCTTTTGCATTGTATTAACCTATCTCATCTTGAAAAAGGATATTGGGGTCTTAAAGGAAACTCGTCCCTGGATAGGCGGGGTAATATTTCTCTTTATAGTATTTACCTGGGTCTATCTGGCGAGTATTTACGGCGGCAAGGAATATAGTTACCAGATTCTTTTCAAGCAGAATGTCGGTAGATTTGCCAGTTCGTTTGCCCACAAACGCCCATTTTATTATTATTTCATAAATTTTCCTGTCAATTTTATACCGTGGAGTATCTTTATCCCGGGTATCGCTATATACCTGTTTTCCAAAGAAGGACGGACAAAGATACAAAATATCTTGATGCCTGTTATCTGGTTTGCGGTCGTTTTTATTTTCTTTTCGATTGCGTCTGGGAAAAGAGATATTTACGTCCTTCCTCTCTATCCCGCTGCAGCCCTGATTACAGCATGGTTTTTAAATGAATTTGTTAAACAATTTCGAGAGAGACATTTTAAAAAAATAGGATATTATCCGTGTTATATCCTGTGCGGAGTCTCACTGGTACTAAGTATTCTTTTACCGGTAGTGGTATATAAACTCTTTCCTCAGTATACATCTTCAACAATCCCATTTGTGGCTATTCTCCTGATCGGTGGTCTTGTAATGTTACGATTCGTGAGGTACGCCAGGATAATTCCTTTTCTCTTCACGCTTATTTTTATTATATTTTTTGCTTTTAATATCGGCACCTTGAAGGCTATTCCGATTCTGAATCAATATAAATCCGCCAAAGAAATCTGCGACAATGCCAATTCCGTGATGAAACCCGGCGAGAAGCTAGCCATGTATGATTTCTTCAGAGATCCTTATCTGTTTTATACGAATAGAAATCATATAGAGGTGCTAAGCGGAATAGACGAACTGAGACGATTCCTGAATTCGAATGAACGTGTATTTCTTTTTATACAGGAGAAAGATTTCAACAAGGTTTCCAAATTACTTGAAATACCCATGTTTGTACTCGAAAAGGATTCCGTAGGTCATCGGGATATGCTTTTTATTTCAAACA
>JANLHY010000153.1 GCA_024653795.1 Candidatus Brocadiaceae bacterium
CGCTGAAGAGATTTTGCCGTCAGAATTATTCGTACAAAGGTGGATAAGAAAACTTCATAATTCGAAATTCCTTGTTCGATATTCGTAATTCAGTACACCGTTAAATAGACCCGAGATGCTAGAGATTTTTCTTACTTTACACTTCCGACTCGTTCGGGTTATGTTTACTCAAAACTCAAAACTTTCAACTGCACCTTTTAGATTGATTGCGGCTACGCCGCGTTAGGTTATTACCTTGCGTGTATTATCTAAACTTTTTCTTTTTTTTCCGTGGGATGTCTATGCGAACGATAGGCCTGTGGTCGGCATCTGGCGGCTTTTTGTTGCCGGTCTTGATATCGGCCAGTCGGTATTCGCTGGTGGGGAAATTATCCCCTAAATAGGACTGGCGTGCAATGGGGTTGCTTAGAATTTCCTGGGTAGTGCCGCTGGCAACGACCGTGCCTTCGTTTATAATGTACGAGCGATTTGTTATGCTCAGCGCCTCACGGACGTTGTGGTCGGTAATGAGCAACCCAATTCCTTTATTCTTAAGCCTTAAGACGATGTCCTGTACCTCGTTGACGGCAATGGGGTCAACGCCGGTGAACGGTTCGTCAAGGAGTATCATGGTGGGTGAACTGGCGAGCGCCCGTGCGATTTCGAGCCGCCTTCTTTCGCCGCCGGAAAGGGTGAATGCCTTGTTTTTTGCCAGCGATTTTAAGTTAAATTCGGTAAGCAGTTCAATCAGGCGTTTGTATTTATCGTTGGAATTGTATCGGTGTGTCTCAAGGATGGCGAGGATATTCTGTTCCACCGTCAGACGCTGGAAGACAGAAGTTTCCTGGCACAGGTACCCCATCCCCTTCCGTGCCCGCAGATAGATGGGAAGGTTGGTAATGTCTTCATTCTGGAAGATTACCCGGCCGCTGTCCGGCCTGATAGCGCCAATAATCATATTGAAGGAGGTGCTCTTCCCTGCCCCGTTTTGGCCAAGTAATCCTACGATCTCTCCGTCGTTGACCTCAAAAGTTACCTGTTTCACGACGGTGCGTTTGCCGTATGATTTTGTTAATCCTTCTGCTCTTAATAAATTCATGGTATTAATTCATAAATCCCTTTTTTAGGGAAATTCTCACTGGAACAACATATAGATCATTTTTTACTTTCTTTTATTTCCCTGGCAATATCCTCAATTGTAATATTTTTAAATAATTTGTAACTACTCAACATATTGAGTAACTGAATTTTAACAAATAACATATAACAAGAAATGAAAAATGTTTAAGTGCTTTTTGACGATTTATTTTTTCGGGCAGTTTCTATACTTCTCACAAAGATTGAAATCAATTCTTTGCATTCGGTAATACCTTTATCAACTTTTGTAAAATTTTTAATAAACTGAATCAGCCGCTCTTCCAAATCATATTTTTTATTGCCTTCACTCATCCTTTTTTACTTTTTAATTATTCGTTTCTTGTTATATGTTATTCATTTCTTTTGTAGTCAAAAATAACACCTGCTAAGCAATAACAATAACGTTACTTTATAAACTTAATATTGTTCAACGGCCAGAATACGAAAAATGCCTTGCCGACGATATTCTTTTCCGGAACGAATTTCCATACGCGGCTGTCGTTGCTGTTTCTGCTATTGTCACCCAACATGAAATAATCTTTCTCACCTAATTGAATTGGATGGGTTGTGCCCCATGTACCGGCGGAAAGATTGGTATAATAGATATCGTGGAATATTTCTATATTTTCAAAAGTTGCATTTACATGGGCGCCGCCGAAACGAATCCTGCTCGTATCAAATGGACGCACTTCTGGCAGCTTCCCGTCATCATGGTCGAATACAAAGATTTTTTTGTTATCTATCGAAAGTGATACTATATTATCCACATTGGAAAGCGCTATTTTGTGTTTTTGTCCGGTTTGTATGTGGACGTTATCTTCCACAAGAACATTTTCATCCTTCTTAAGATAACTTTTAGTGTTTGTATCGTTTGTTGGAATGACGGCAGTAAATATATCATTGTTCTTTTCCAGGACGACTTCCAGGCTTTGGGAACCTTTTAAGGGAGTTATGTCGAAGCTTATCTTTATATCCCCCATTTCATTGCCGCCAGCCCTGTTATTATAACCGTTCTGGTCTGAAATTCTTCGTGCGAATGTCACTAAAGACGTATCAGAACTGCCCTGTGACATATTATTCAAGGTAAGTGAATCTTTGTGAATCGTCCACGCATTGCTGTCGGCTACCCATAATGGGGCAGTGTCTTCCTTAATTGGGTAATGGCTATTATAGATGGGCATCCACAGCGTATCCTGCACAGAGTCGGGTTTTCGTTGTATCTTATCGTTGATATAAATATCACCATTGACGATCTGCAGCTTTTCTCCTGGCAGGCCGACAAGTCGTTTGATGTAATTCTTCTTTTTCTTTGAAAATCTTGCCGAGCCGCACCGTGGGCAGCGCAATCCGTCATGCCATTCATTATCAGGCAGTTGTGCTGAACAGCTTTTGCACGTAAGGTCATACAATGGATAGATAAACACGGTGACATCCCATCGGTTTGGGTTTTTAAATTTCAACCAGAATTTGTTGACCAATATCCTATTCCCGCCGTGGATTACCCGATTCGACAGGTCTGCCCAGGGGATTGTGATTTGACACTTTGGACAC
>JANLHY010000162.1 GCA_024653795.1 Candidatus Brocadiaceae bacterium
TTACGCTTGCATTAGAGATCCCATTGGGAAACAGGTCGGCAAGGAGTGAATATAATAAGTCGAAACTCGAGAAACAACAGGCCAGTTTAAATGTCAAAAGAAAGGAACTGGATATTGTCGTAGAGGTACGGAAATCCGTTCGTCAGGTGCTGACCAACATCGAAAGGGTCAACGCCACGAGAAAGGCCGGGGAATTGGCGCAGAAAAGGTTAGAGGTGGAGGAAAAAAAGTACCGTGTAGGAAGGTCTACAAGTCTTGAAATCCTGCGTGCGCAGGAGGATTTAGCTACTGCGGAGGGTAATGAGGCAAAGGCAATTATCGATTATGAGATATCGTTAGGAAACTTGGAAAAGGCAAAAGGAACGATCCTGGATGCTTATGATATCAAGCTGGAAGAAGAGGAGACTAAAACCTGAAGTCCTAACACGTAAGACGGAGTTTTTTTCTATAGTGAACAACTTAAATGAATCCCCCTAAATCCCCCTTTAGCAAAAGGGGGAATTGTTTACTTATTATTGTCGCTGACTATAATATGTATTAGTATTCTTTTAGTCCAATCGCTTGCAATTCCTGCAACCTTTGCATACGATGCTGCTTTCTTTCTTCAGCTTCAGCCCAGCGTTTCTTCTCCACATCGGTTATAGGAGTAAATGGCGCAAGGAGTCTGGGTCTGCCGTTCTCGTCTACCTTAACGCAGGTAGAAAAGGCCGTACAGGTATGCTGAACGGTGTTGTTTATTGGGTCTTCGGCCAGTACCTTTACACCGATTTCCATAGAAGACCTGCCTGTGTAATTCAACGACGCTGCCAGTACCAGGATATTCCCCACATAGATAGGATGGTAAAAATCCAGTGCGTCAAGGGAGGCTGTTACAATAGTGCCTTTGGCGAACTTCATAGCCATCATGGCCATAATCTCGTCGAGCATGAGGAGGAGTTTTCCCCCATACATGAGGTTGCCATAAATAGCGTCTTCCGGAAAGACCAGCCGATACACCCGAAGGCTTAATTGTCCAATATCTTCCAGATTTGTATCTTGTACCTTTTGTCGTCTTTGAGCGATTCGAGCAAGTCTTCCTTCCCGTATCTCCTTTGCATACCGATAG
>JANLHY010000178.1 GCA_024653795.1 Candidatus Brocadiaceae bacterium
CGAATCTTCCCTGCCGCCGAGGAATTCAGTCAAAAATTCTATTGCCTGAAAATCTTCAGTGGTTGGCGGTGGCAAGAGATAACCCATGCTCAGGTATCGACGGTCTTTCGGAAATTTACCCATACCATTTGCCCGAATGATACGTAATTTTCCCGGCGGATTAAGTTTCACGGTTCTGTGGTCTGGTAGTGGCCCTGCCGGGTATGGGCCGTACTTTTTCTTCACCAATTCAATCATTTCAGAGGTTGAAAAATCACCTATGACCATTAAAGTCATGTTATTGGGTACGTACCACGTCCGATAATATTCCCACACGTCTTCGCGTTTTAAATGTGATATAGTAGAAACCGTTCCAAGCACCGGGCGTTCATAAGGTGTCCCTGCATAAAAAGTTCTCTGGAAGTGGTTGTTCATCTGATATTCAGGCCGGTCTGCGCTTTTCCCAATTTCTTCAATGACTATGCCGCGTTCCTTTTCAAACTTTTCATCGGGCAGGTTAGAATTGAAGAGCATATCCGCCTGTATATCCATCCCCTGCGCGATATACTCCTTCGGCATGAGTATCATGTAGTTGGTATAATCCGGGCCGGTATGGGCGTTATTGTAGCCACCGTAAAAATCCATCTCATCGTAAATCTGTTTTTGAGTGCGTGTTTTTGTGCCATTGAATAAGAGGTGTTCGAGAAAATGGGCTGATCCATTACTGGCGGCGTCTTCATTGCGGCTGCCGGTCTTAACGATAGTAACCACAGCGATCATTGGATTGGCGTGATTTTCGACAAGAATTACTTCCATGCCGTTATCCAGATAAAATACCGAGGCTTGCTGCGTTTCCTTAAACAAGGACAATATGTGACCGTTTTGATTTTCACCGTAACACGATAGACATCCCATCCAGAAGGATAGTACTATGATTGCAATAAATTTTCTTATGCCTTTTTGCGTATCACACTGAAAATACCGGGTTTTCAACAGATACCAGAGTTTGGGTATAAATGACATAGCGCTCTCCTCATTTTTGTTGTGAACGTCCTTTAAAATGAACCATTTTTCCTATCAACTATTTATCAAATCAAATATACTCATTGTAACAGTAACCTGACGAACTTCAAAAAACTATCCATGTTTTTTTCACTCATTGAAAAAATGAAGATATGATATACTGAAGGTTTTAAAGAATGAGGAAGGGTAGGAGGACTGCCATGCCGCGTGGACATTTTTTTCCTTCCATCTCCTAACCCGAACGAGTCGGAATCCGTAGCGCGGGTGGTTTATCCCCAGCCCTTAGCCGACCACAAGGGTTCGGCACTACATTTTGTCAAAATATTTTTATTAAGATACTCTGCGTGAGAACGAGAATGTTGTAACTCAAACCTTTTGGTTGATTAAAGACTCAAAATTTCTTAAACTTTGAAACAAATGAGCGTAGAAGTTTTACAAATAGCTGGCATACCTGTTTCTTTTTCCAGCGATATTGATTTAAAAATACTTATTCCTGCTGATAAGTTAGAGACTTACCAACTCTTCAGGTTAAATCTCGAGGCGCATAAATTATCGCTGCTTCCGGCATTTGACACCTTACTCTCTCTCAATCTTTCACGGGGAATTATTCCATTTGAACACCAGATAAATTCTGTAAAAAAACTGCTGGGCAGGTTCAGAGGCAGGGGAATGCTTTGCGATGAGGCGGGACTTGGCAAGACCATCGAGGCGAGCCTTGCTATGCTCGAGCTTATTACCAGGGGGCTGATCAAAAGAGTCCTTATCATGGTTCTACCTTCATTGATTGAACAATGGAAGGAAGACTACCGGAAGGTAGAAAAAGAACTTCCCCTGCTCCTGGAGTTTAAAGGATCTCTTGCTGATTCCGGTATACTTGGGCAGTTCATGCAGTTTTATATTAACCATGCTATAATGAGAGAAAATTTATACGTATATGCAAATGTACGCTTTTTTGAGGATACCAGAAACGCCGTATATGAAGAGATGAAAGGTCGTATTGAACTGCTTGTTTCAAAGATTGCCGAATCCCGCGAAGAGAAGAAATTCTTTCTGTATCACAACATGAAACGGATAGAAGCAACCTTCTCTTACATTTCTGAAAGCAGGATCACACAAAGAGCCGCTTGAAATTCTGAAAGATGCCGGGGTCGACCTTGCCGGAAAAGAAGCGTATGAAGTGACGGTTAACAAATTCCGAAAATTGCTGGCAGAATACAAATCATTATAATATGCTTAATGAGATAGTATTTTTCAAAATATATTTTTACATTTTCGGCAAAAAAACGTAGCGCCGATCCCTTGTGGTCGGCATTTGGCGGTGGATAAACCACCCGCGCTACGCATTCCGAATTATAAATTCAATATTTCTAAACCTCTTTTCGAATTTCGGTCATTTAATATTAGATGTTTTTTGGATTTCGAATTTGTCAAAAAACAAACGACGATATTTGGTATTCAGTGCCAAGTAACTCTTTTTGCTTATGGTTACGCCGCGCTGGGATTACTTATTATGATTCAGGAAAACGAACTTTATAGAAAAGTAGCAGACGCCTGCTGGCTGGAGACGGCAGAAGCATTTCGTCTTCAGAGCCGCATACATCGATTGCGTTGGTTTGGCCGTTCAGATATATGGGTCAAGCGGGACGATGAGCTTAGCTTTGGGGTGTCTGGAACCAAGTTGCGCAAACATGCCTCCATAATTCCTTCATTAAAACAAAAAGGGATTGAGGAAGTTGTGGTAATTGGCGGGGCAAATTCAAACAACGTGCTTTCAGCGGCTCAGACCCTGAGGGAAAACAATATTAAGATGACTCCTTTTTTGCTTGGGCCGCCATCTCAAAAACTTGGTAATGCGAAGCTGTTGTCCTTGTTTGTAGATGACAGCGAAATCCACTGGATTTCACGCTCCCAATGGGCCGATTGTGAACGTTTGGCCAACTGTTATGTAGAAAAAAGAAAGGCCGTGGGAATAAAGATTTTTGTGCTTCCTGAAGGGGCGCATCATCTATTAGCGCTACCAGGCTCTTTAAGCATTCTCGTTGATATCCTGCGAAATGAGAGGGATTCGGGGGTTCGTTTCGACCATATTTTTATCGATGCCGGTACGGGGATGGTTGCGCAGTCTCTCCTGGCTGGAGCTGGCGCCCTTGGGCGGAAGACGATATTTCATGTCGTGGTTCTGGCAGGTTCATTTGAGGATTTTCAAGCGGGATTATCCCAGGTTATAGAATATACCAGGGAGTTTCTTGATGTTTCTCTTTGTCCATTACCTGACTATCATTTGTACTATCCTGCGACCGCAAAGTCATTTGGCAGTACCAACAAGACTATTTTCGAGGAAATAAAGCATATTGCCAGAGAGGACGGAATTCTCACTGACCCCGTGTACTCCTCCAAACTGTTTCTTACGGCAAGACAAACGATTCTCGACAAAACACTTGATGGGAATATACTCCTGATACACTCCGGAGGTGGGTTGGCCTTGAGTGGTTTTATGGATTGTCCCATGTTCAGAGTATAGGAAATTCAATGTTAGGCCTGAAAGGCCGTCAGGATATAGCGGGGGGGGTGAAGCCAATAAGCGCTAAGCTGCTTTTGATATTATTTGCATGGAGTCCAATATCGAATATCGAACAAGGAATAATGAATGTCGAAGGATAAGAAAACTTCATAATTCAAAATTCCTTGTTCGATATTCGTTATTCATTACACGGTTAAATTAATCCGTAATTTTAACTTAGCGCTTATGGGGGTGACTCCCCCTGAAATTGCATAAAACAATATAAGCCCCAAAGGGGCAAAAGGGCATTTTCTTTTGCGTGCTCAATTCAACCCACGCAAATTAAAATCAAATACATGAGCAAACCAAGCCAGGAAAGATGTATCCAATGCCGGTTAATAATCCAAGACTGTATTTGCCGGGCTATTTCAGCCTTTTGGGCGGAACATAAAATAACCCTGTTAACAAGTAAAAAAGAAGAGCGGATTATCTCCAATACGGGAAGGCTGCTTCGATGTATGCTGGAAAATATCTCTCCTGTTTATATGGGAGAAAAGGGATGGGAAAAAGAGGTTGAGTCAGAAATAGCGAGAACCGATTATACGCCGGTAATCTTTTTTCCGACACTGCCTCTATGTGATGGGCAAAAAATTATAGAGGAAACGGGGAAGCCGTTGAATATCTTTGTCCTGGACACCAGTTGGAAAAATGCGAGGAGATGGCTTCACAAACCATTGCTTATGAATTTGAAAAAAATCGGATTAAAAACAGTACCGCCTTCTGAATATTACCTCAGGAAGCAATCTGTAGAAAACTATTTGTGCACTTTTCAAGCAGTTACTTTATTAATGGCGGAACTCAGGACGAAAGGTTTTGCTTCGGTTTCTTTTCAAATAAATGAAAAGTTTAAATTGTGGGTGAAATCTTTGGCAAGGCAAAGAGG
>JANLHY010000182.1 GCA_024653795.1 Candidatus Brocadiaceae bacterium
ATCGAAAAGCCTGCCGTAACCGAGCCAATTAAGCCGGAAACAGGCCAGGAAGCCGCTCCCGACACAAAGTCCTTAGTCACCCCTCCCGCCACCTGGTCAGCCGCCGCAAAGTCCATCTATGGCACTTTGCCTGAAACCGCGCGCAAAGAGATCGCCAAGCGCGAGCAGGACTACGCCAGGGGCATCCAGCAGCACGCCGAAGCAGCCAAGGGCTACCAGAACATGATGCGCGAATTCCAGCCCTACGAGGCCATGATTCGTTCTGAAAATGGTACTCCAGAAGGCGCTATCCGCGACTTGCTCAAGACTTCCTACATGTTGCGCACCGGAACGCCGCAGGAACGCGGTCAACTCGTCATGCAGATCGCACAGCGGTTCGGCGCAGACCTTACAAAATTTACCGGCCAACAGGCAAAGCCTGAAGGCCAGCAAGAATTCATGCCGCAAATCGAGCAGTATGTGCAGCAGCTTGTCAGCCCTCACCTTCAGCGGATTCAATCGTGGGAGCAGAGCCAGCAGACAGCCCAGCAGCAACAACAGCAGCAATTGCAGACTGAAACCATGAGCCAGATCGAGGCTTTCCAGAACGCTACCGCCGAAGATGGATCACCGAAACACGTATATTTTGAAAACGTGCGCCCGTTGATGTCCAGTTATTTCGCCAGCGGCCAAGCAAAAACACTGGATCAAGCATACGAAATGGCATGTTGGGCTAATCCCGAAGTGCGCGCCGCGCTGCAAGCAGATATGCAGCGGTCGGCAGAATCGCAACGTCTCGAAGAGGCCAAACGCAAGTCCGTAGAAGCCAGGAAAGCAGGCTTCAATGTGAGCGGACAAGGCGGAGTCGGAATATCCGGCTCAACTCAAACGAGTCTTCGGGACGAACTATCCAGCCAGCTTGAATCCGCGATGGGCGGCGGGCGGCTGTAATCCCAAGGCTCCTTAAAATTTAAGGAGAACGACATGGCTTCACCAAATCTGTCGGAAATTATCACCACAACCCTGCGAAATCGCAGCGGTGAACTGGCCGACAACGTATCAAAAGGCAATGCGCTGCTTAACCGCTTGCGCGAAAAAGGATCGTGGAAACCCGCTTCTGGACGGACTATCGTGCAGGAACTGGACTACGCCGAAAATGGGACGTTTGACACGGCGGTCACAATACATTAACATGGGTGCGTGAAGAGTGAACTTCGTAATTGCAAAGCCTGCGACAAGCAATTCAGAATCCCGACATGCCATGCGGCACGGGGGCCAAATCACGGCCTCTATTGCAGCAAGAAATGCAAGGGAGTTGGGATGCTTCGCGGTGAGCAAAGAACCTGCCCGACGTGCGGGAAGCCTTACTATGCGAGAGCAAGCCAAATCCGACAAGGGTATGGCAACTACTGCTCGAAGCAATGCTGGGCAGACCAAAACGTCACAGGTGAGAAATACCCGTGCATCGTTTGCGGGAGCGAGGTTTACCGGACGCAATGGCAAATCAGCAACGGGTGGATTGAGTTTTGCTCGACTCGTTGCCGCGGGATTGCTCGCCGCGGGTTGCAATACGACCGCAACAGCGAACTCTTTAAGCCATGGCAGCGCAAAGCATGGCTTGCTGATGAATGCGCAAAATGTGGCACAACCGAGCGCCTTGAACTCGATCATATTGTCCCGCGATTTGCTGGCGGCGGGCCGGATCAAGACAACGCGCAAACTTTGTGCAAAACATGCAACATGCGCAAATATCACCACGAAGATTTGCCGTACTACTCATGGCTCAAAATGTATTCTGTCCACTCAGGACGTCTTTAAACCCTCTCTGATCGACTTGGAAGCCCAGGAGTGGGCGACAGGGCGCAAGCAGGCGAAAGCCGTGCAGCGTGAACGACTGAGCGAGAGGGCGCGTTATGAAAATAACGTGATGCGACAGTCTGAACCTTCGTATAACTTCCGCAGAAGCGAGGGAGGGCGACTCGAAGCAGTTGCCCCGCCA
>JANLHY010000185.1 GCA_024653795.1 Candidatus Brocadiaceae bacterium
GCACGGGCAATAGCAATACGTTGTTTCTGCCCTCCGGAGAGTTTTACACCGCGTTCTCCTATTACAGAGTCATATCCATTCGGCAACGTTGCGATAAAATCATGCGCATTGGCAGCGTGGGCGGCGCTTTCAATTTCTTTAGCCGACGCATTAGACCTGGCATAAGCGATGTTTGCATTTATGGTATCGTTAAAGAGAAAAGGTTCCTGGAGTACCATGGCCATTTGCTTCCGGAGGGAGTGGAGTTTGACATATTTGATATCATAACCGT
Source organism: Candidatus Brocadiaceae bacterium (assembly GCA_024653795.1). Taxonomy (GTDB): domain Bacteria; phylum Planctomycetota; class Brocadiia; order Brocadiales; family Brocadiaceae; genus Wunengus. The sequence goes on from JANLHY010000185.1 coordinate 272, forward strand.
CAATGTAGATATCCCCTTTTGTGGGGTCGTAAAATCGGGGGATCAGTTTTGTGAGGGTGGTTTTTCCACTGCCGCTGGGACCAACAAGGGCAATCATCTGGCCTGGCCGTGCAGTTATGTTAATGTCCGTTAGGACTTCTATGCCCTGGTTATACATGAAGTTGACATGCCTGAATTCCACGGTTCCATGTACTGGCGGTAAATCAACTGCGTTAGGGCTGTCTTTTAAATCGCTTGGTGTATCAAGTATCTCAAAGACCCGCTCGGATGAAACAATGGCGCGCAGTACCTGGTTGTAAAAACGGGTTAAACCTGTAATAGGGCCGTACATCATCTGGAGATAAGGGAAGAATATCACAAAGGTACCAGCGGAAATTTGTCCCTGCAAAACCTTATATCCGCCTAAGCAGATAACGACTACCGCCCCAATTTCAGTGATAAAGTCGACAACGGGTCGTAAGGTAGAAGCCAGTTGTAATATCCGGACGTAGAGGTTATAATTTTCATAGTTTTTCTTTTGAAAACGACCCAATTCTTCAGCTTCTTTTGCAAATCCCGCAATAACCTTAATACCTGAGATATTATCCTGAATCAGGGAATTAAGTTCCCCTGTCTTGTCCCTCAAAGAACGAAAGACGCTTCTGATCCTTTTACCAAAGTTATAAGTGCAGAGGGAGATAAAGGGGCAAACTATTAGTGCAATACAGGTAAGCTGCCAGTCGAGCTTTATGCAAAAATAGATTATCCAGCCAAATTTGAACATATCGGTAATAAAGGTAATAATTGGGCCAACAATTGCCTGCTCGAGTGAATTGACGTCATTCATGAGACGGCTCATAATGTCGCCGGTTTTATTATTTTCAAAGTAGGTGAGAGGGAGTCGCTGAATGTGGCCATAAAGTTGATTCCGCAGATCATAAATGAGCCTTTGGCCCAATTCCGAGGTAATGAAACCATGAACCAGCATAATACCACCGCTTGCGGTATGCATAAAAATAAAACTCACGGCAAGAAAGAGCAGCGTAACGATGGTGGTGTTATAACTTTTAAACCAATGGGTATGGATATACTGAGAGACTGTTAATAAAGGTTTTGAAAGCGGAATAGCGCTCTTTTGCTCGTGAGCATGCGTTTTGTTTGGCAGTATTGCATCATGCCGGTCAGTTTGGGTATTTTTCAAATATTTATCGGCTATCTTGATTTCATCCACCGCAATGCCTAATATTTGTGTTGGTAAAACGGCTATAAATGCACTGAGGGCAGAGAGTATGAGAATAACTACAGACTTATGCCAGTACGGTCTTAGATAACCTAACAGCCTGATATACGTTCTTTTTGAAGGGTTGTCTTTTTTCATACGTAATATTCTATTCATACCTGAGCGCATCAATCGGATTGAGCCTCGATGCCTTCCTTGCCGGATAGTAACCAAAAAAGATGCCGACCATATTCGAAAAGAGAAAGGCAACGGCAACGGACAACGGGGATAATAATGAAGGCCACTCTCCGTAATAAAAAATCAATTTTGACAGGACAACGCCTAAAATTACTCCGACTACCCCGCCAATGGAGCTTAAAACCGTCGCTTCCGTCAGGAATTGAAAAAGGATATCTTTTTCCCTGGCGCCGACTGCCATCCGTATGCCGATTTCTCTCGTCCGTTCGGTTGTAGAGACCAGCATGATATTCATGATGCCGATGCCGCCCACAATCAGGGATACAGAAGCGATGCTTCCGAGAAGAACGGTCATTGTATGGCTCGTTTCCATAATAGTCGAGGCAAACTCGACCTGACTGATGACTGTAAAATCGTCTTCTTCGTTGGGCCTCAATCGGTGGCGTTGTCGTAACAGGGAGGTGATTTGTTCGATTGCCTCAAACCGCGCTTCGGCAGAAACCGAAGAAGCAAGGGTTACACCAATATGCGTCACCCCCATAATCTTTCTCTGAACTGTTGTATAAGGCATAAGAACTACATCGTCCTGGTCCTGTCCGATGGGGGATTGTCCCTTAGCGCTTAATACCCCAATGACCTTGAAGGGTATGTTGTTTACACGAATCCACTTGTCTATGGGATCTAATGTGCCAAATAAGTTGATTACTACGGTCTGTCCCGGTACGCAAACCTTAGCCATAATATTTATATCCTGTTGATTAATAAATCTTCCGGATTCCATTGGCCAGTTTCGTATAATATGATAGTCAGCCCCTACACCGGATACAGAAGTTGTCCAGTTCAGGTTGCCAAAAACTACCTGGGTAAATGTCCTGACGCCGGGCGAAACATAACTGACGGCGCTGCATTCGTTTTCTATAGCAAAGGCATCTTCTGCCGTCAGGGTAATAGTACCTGTCGTTCCTCTGGTTGCAGTGTGTGTTGTGCTAATGGGGATAATAATGAGGACGTTTGTACCCAGACTCTCAAGTTGTTTTTCGACCATGCCCTTGGCGCCTTGCCCGATACTTACCATAGTAATTAAAGTGCCCACGCCGATGACAATGCCGAGGATTGTCAGTGAGGAGCGCATCTTGTTCCTCAGAATTGCGCGTAAGGCTATTTTAAAAAGCGCTGGCATAGGTGAAAATCACGTATGATGCGTTTAAGCATTTCTTTCTTCATTCGAGAGAAATTATATTAAATATTTTCCTTAATGCAAAGAAATAATATCAATTATATATTGCAGCCGAAGGAATCATAAATTACAAAAATACCATCATGTGAACACATAAAGCAAGAGATTTGTAACCATACTATAAATAAAGACTTGACAAACATAGTTGCTCCTTGTTTTATGGGGTAGTTGTTCACCGCAAAGGGCGCGGAGAACCCAGAGAAATCGAATGGCATTATCCTTGCTGGCCAAGCCAAATAAGACCTATTATTAATTGGACACATCCTCCTTTGCGAAGGGAGGAATAAGAGGATTAAAGACGCCTTTTCTGGGGAATTCCCGGAAAAGGGGAATATTGTGTTTCGTTCCTCAACAGGGCTTGCGGTTAAAAATTATGTTGCTCGTAGCGCTGGCGGGTTTCATCGCCCCGATGGCATATTGACGTAGCGCAGGGGTTTATCCCATAAGCGCTAAGTTAAAATTACGGATTAATTTAACCGTGTAATGAATAACACCTCCCCCTTTATCCCCCTCAGGAGGGGGACATAGGGGGAGGAACAAGGAATTTCGAATTATGAGGTTTTCTTATCCGCCTTTTGTTTCGCGGTTTTTACGCTTGTTACAAAAATCGAAATAAGCTCATTATTCTCATTAATCAGGGGTTCAAGTTTTGACATCATCAAATATTCTATTATCCTTCGACATTCATTATTCCTTGTTCGATATTCGATATTGCAATCCTCATAAAAAGTAATAGCACTATCCCAACCTGATACAAAAATAGCAAAAACAAGTTAGCGCTTATGGGGACCGGGAAGGAGTATCGCTCAATACCTCACCATCCTTGAGGACGACGACCCTGCGGGCATATTTAGCAATATCGCTTTCATGGGTGACAAGCACAATAGTAATACCCATGTTATGGTTAAGGTTGTTAAGCGCGTTCATGACTTCCGTACTGGTGCTGCTGTCAAGGTTTCCTGTAGGTTCGTCAGCAAGGAGTAAGGCGGGGTTGTTGATGATAGCCCGTGCAATGGCAACGCGCTGTTGCTGTCCGCCCGATAA
>JANLHY010000201.1 GCA_024653795.1 Candidatus Brocadiaceae bacterium
CTGCCATTATAACCAATAAAATCGGGCATTTCCAGTCTTTTAGTCTCGCGTCCGTAAAAAATCACGCTTATATTAGGGCTAGTACGCAGATCAACACAAATAAACACAGATTAAAGAAACATATTTATCAGTGCTTATCTGTGAAAATCTGTGTCCTATCTAACAGGATTGGTGTTTGGTATGAAATTAAAGGATGATTTAAGAAGTCAAATTCTATCAAAGGTAAAAAAGGTCGTTGTCAAGATAGGTACGGGTGTGCTCACTACTGATGATGGATACGTGGATAAGGAGCAGATACAGCGACTCGCCGGGCAGGTCGTTGAACTGAAAAAGATAGGCTACGATGTGGTTGTGGTGAGTTCCGGCGCAATTGGCTCCGGTATGGGAGAACTTGGTATCGAGAAAAGACCTTCTACATTACCTGAATTACAGGCGGTTGCAGCGATAGGCCAGAGCAAGTTGATCGGGGCATACGATGAGTGTTTCAAACTCCACGGTTACCATGCGGCACAGATACTTCTTACTCGTGAGGACTTTGAAGACCGCCAGAGATACCTGAATACCTGCAATACGATCCATACGCTGTTTCAGATGAATGCCATTCCTGTCGTAAACGAGAATGACACGATTTCCGTTGATGAAATCAAGTTTGGTGATAACGATGCACTTTCTGCGCTGGTGACAAACCTGCTGAATGCAGAGTTGCTCATTATCCTCTCTTCCGTTGATGGATTGTATGATAGATTTCCAACGGCAAAAAGCAAGGCAACCGTTATTCCCATTGTAGAAAATGTTTCTCATGAAATTAAGCAACTGGCATTTGATTCAAAGACTGCAAGGGGGGTAGGCGGCATGCAGACCAAGCTGGAAGCGGCATCCGTTGTGACAAATGCAGGTGAAGCTGTAATTATCGCTAATGGGCGAATGGATAATGTATTGAAGAGAATTGTGCAGTGTGAGAACGTTGGCACCCTGTTTCTCCCAAAAGAGGAAAAGCTGACAAGCCGCAAGCGGTGGATTGGATACACAATAAAGCCAAAAGGGAAGATATATGTCGATGATGGCGCTATGCATGCCTTAGCAGAGAAGGGGAAAAGTCTGCTTGCCTCTGGCATTGTAGCGGCGGAAGGAGCTTTTAGTAAAGGCGATATTGTTTCGGTCTGTAAAAAAGAAGATAGGACAATTTTTGCCAGGGGTCTAACTAACTATTCTTCACAGGAAATTGAGAAGATTAAAGGATGCAGTACCTCCAGTATCGCAAAGGTGCTGGGTTATAAGTTGTACGATGAGGTTATTCATCGGGATAATATGGTCATTTTGTAAAGACGTGAACAATGTCTTTACAAAATGTATATGTTATAAAACGAGGCCGACGGGAATCGAACCCGCAACATCCAGATCGACAGTCTGGTACTCTAACCAATTGAGCTACGGCCCCTGAATTAAATTATTTCTACGCTTGTTTATAGATATTAATGGTGGGCGATATAGGACTCGAACCTATGACCCCTTGCTTGTAAGGCAAGTGCTCTAGCCAATTGAGCTAATCGCCCGTAAGAGATTTCAAAGTATATCATCTCGTATTTTGTGAGTCAATAAAATTCTACCGCTTCCACATGATAGGTAAAAACAACAATATTAAACTGTAAATTTCCAACCTTCCCAAGAGCATGCAAAAGCTCAATATCCACTTGCCAGCGTAAGCAACTTCGCTGAAGTTAGCCATAGGGCCAACCTTTGCAAGCCCAGGGCCACAGTTGGACATACATGCTGCTACAGCAGAAAAAGCGGTAATTATATCTGTGTTTAATGCAATGAGTAACAGGGAACAAACACCAAAGAATCCCAGATACACGACAAAGAAAACAGAACTCTCCGTAATAATTTCTTCGCTTACCGATTCACCATTAATCTTTACATGCTTCACCATACGTGGTCTTATAATCCTCCCGAATTCTCGTATGCTTGATTTTAACAGCAGTACAATTCTTACACATTTTATTCCACCACCTGTTGATCCTGCACATGCACCGATAAACATTAATAAGATCAATAAAAACCGGCAGGCATTTGGCCATAAATCGAAGTCAGCACTAGCAAAGCCGGTTGTAGAGTTTGCCGTTATCACATTGAAGAAAGCATATCGAAAAGAATTTCCTAAATTATAATAACGGCTATCCTTGACTCCACCATGAAAGGATTCTGGTTGGCTGAAATACAACATAAATGCGACAAATACGATCGCCGTTAAAATCAGGCCTGCGAAGAATCTCAGTTCTGAATTTTCCAGGACCTTTTTAAATTTTTTCTGAAAACACATGTAGTAAAGTGAAAAGTTGCAACCACCAATAAACATAAAAACCCCAACAACAATCTCTATATAGAGGTTATTATAATATGCAATACTGGCATTTTTTATAGAAAAACCGCCGGTAGATACGGTCGTAAAGGTATGGCATATCGCATCAAAAACAGGCATACCGCCGCAGAAGAGCATCAAGATCATAGAGGATGTAATGATGAGGTAAATGAACCAGAGTAATTTTGCAGTTTCACCGATTCTGGGTCTCATTCTATCAGCAGTCGGACCGCTGACCTCAGCGCTAAAAAGCTGATAGCCGCTTACTCCCATGGCAGGCAACAGGGCGACAAAGATGACGATAATTCCCATGCCTCCTAACCAGTTGGTGAATGCCCTCCAAAAAAGGATACTATGCGGCAATATCTCAACGTCTTTAAAAATGGACGAACCGGTTGTTGTAAAGCCGCTGGTCGTTTCGAAAACGGCGTCGCAATACGTTGCACATACGCCCGAATACCAATAGGGGAGAGCGCCTAAAAAGATACATACAAGCCAGCTAAAGGTGACAATGGCGATACCTTCCCGGATATTGATAGCCACATTTTTTTTTCTAAAAAATGCCTTGCTCAATCCACCCAGAATGCCTGTTATGATGATGGTATAAATAAATGCCCATACTGCTGAATCGTCTTCATAATAAAAGGCTACTCCCAGGGGAATAAGGAGTATCCCTGCCAGCATAAGCACAAGGTTGCCTACCGTAGATAATACAATGGGAATGTTCATAAGGGATGCACTCTAATAAAGGTAAATTTCCGTTCAGTCTTTTTTGCCGGAGCAGAAGGATTGAATCTTTTCGATGGCGTTGGGGAGGGCGAAAACGATGACACTCTCACCAGGGTTTATGCGAGTATTGCCGGTTGGTATCTGCATGACGCCTTCACGCACAATGGCGCCCAGAATAGAGCCTTGCGGGAAGGATATCTCCCGCAGAGGCTTACCCACGATCTTTGAGTCTTTCTCCGCCACCAGTTCCATAGCCTCGGCCTCGCTGTTGTGAAATTTTACGACAGAAAGTGCGTGTCCGCGTCTGATGTGTTGTAATATAGAGCCAACGGTAATCAGTCTTGGATTTATTACGATATCCATACCTAATGAATTAATAATGGGTACAAAGGCCGGGTCTACCGTAAGAACGATTGTTTTCTTTGCGCCGAGTCTTTTTGCTAATAACGAAGACAGGATGTTGGACTGTTCGCTTTCAGATAAAGCCACAAAGAAATCGGCAATATCAATAGATGCCTCCTTCAGAAGGTCGATATCGAGGGCACTGCCCTGGAGGACTATGGTTTTGTCAAGCACGGTTGCGGCTTGCTGTGTTTTTTCCTTGTCGGGTTCAATTATCGTAACGCCGATCTTCTGCTCCTCCAGTTTCTTTGCCAGTTCAAGGCTCGCTCGATTTACACCATAAATAATGACTTTTTCGACCTCGTCCGCACGTCTGTTGACCATCGGGAGGAAGTAAGGTAATGCCTCTTTGGCTACCAGCACAAAAATATTGTCATTAGGCATTAACTGTGTATCGCCTTTTGGAATAAGCATCTCTTCGTTTCGTTGAATGGCAACGATAAGGAAGGAATCGGTAGATTCTATTTCCCTGAGTTCCGAGAGTTTTTTCCCTGCTATTGGGGCATCGGCTGGTACATTAAATCCCCGCAGGAGGATGTCCCCTGCAGTGAAATCAGCCACATAGATAGAGCCTGGAGTTCCAATGATATCCAAGATGGAATTAATGGTGATCTTTTCCGGGTTTACAACGTGGTCTATGTGGAATTCGTTCTGGCGGAGGATAGATTGTTCTTCGGTAAATTCAGGGTTTCTTATCCTGGCAATTTTGGTTTTGACGCCGTAACTGTGAGAGAGCATACAAACTACCATGTTGATCTCGTCACTATTGGTAACGGCTAATACCATATCGGCATTTTTTATTCCGGCTTCTTCCAGGATTGCAGGCGAACTGGCGCTCCCTGATACAACAGAGACATCCAGTTTTTCGGTGATCCGCTTTACCAGGTCAATGTCCCTTTCGACTACGGATATGTCATGTCCTTCATTTGATAACTGCTTTGCCAGGTTAAACCCAACTGCGCCAGCGCCAATAACAAGAATTTTCATGGTAATATTATTGCCTCAAGCATGATTATTTTTTGTCCTCCTGGTGGGAGAGGCGTTCGGATTCCTCGTTCTGGCTTGCCGTTTTTGTGGCGGAGAGTTCTACCGCGCATAATTCTTTTAATTTCTGGAATTGTGGTTTAAACTCATTTCCGCCAAGATTTGGATCTTCTGCTATTAAATTATTGATAAGACTTTTTACCTTATCATACTTACCCTGTTCAACATTGTCATTGGCGATTTCCAGACGGCCTTGCCAGCATAATTGACTATTCTGAGGTGATTCTTTGATCCAGGTCACGCACCATTCCAAAGCGCGGTCATATTGTTTCGTTTCTTTTAAACACTGGATGAGTTCTGTTTTTATCGAATTGTCATTGGAAAACCGCTTTACCAGTTCTTCGTAAAGAGCCAGTGACTTTTGACAGTCTTTTAAGGCAAACAATGTTTTGGCTAATTTGATCTTGGTTTGCAAAATCTTTTCCTGTAGTTCTGGCTGTTTCGAATATTCAGTAATTTGTCTTTCAAGGACGGCTTCAGCCCTTTTGTAATCCTTGTTGATGTAAAAGGTGTTTGCCACTGTGTCCATTGATTCAAAGTTCATGTTTTTGATGTTCACGAGAGATGCCGCTGCTTGTTCTACTACCCGTTTGTCGACGTCCTGAAGCGCTTTTACCAGTGATTCAATCGCCTGCTGATTCCCAATCTGTCCTAATGCTGTCACTGCAGATTCTCGTACCCGTGCATTGGTATCTGAGAGTAGTTTGATGAGCGAATCAACACAGACAGGGTCTCCGATTTTACCCAGGCTGTCGGCAGCATACCAGCGAACGCGTTCCTGTTCGTCATTCAGGGCAGCAATTAAAGACTCTACAGCACGGCTATCTCGGAGCTTCCCAAGTGAGGCTGCTGTACATTCTCTTATTATTGATTCTTTATGATTTAAAAAGGTAATTAAAGGTTCAACTGCCCTTGCATCCTCAATTTGCCCCAGTGCTTCTATGATGGCGCATACAATAGTTAAGTTGGTGTTACTGTTTAATGCTGAAATAAGAGCTTCTCCAGCCTCTGGTCTTCCGAGTTTACCCAAGGCACTGGCGCTTTTTTCCCGCACAACCAAACTTTCGTCTCCCAGGGTATAAACAAGGGGTTTGACAGCCCTCTCATCTCCAATTTCTCCCAAAGTCTGAATTACTTCAATACGCACCTCTTCCTGCTTATCGGCAGTAACGTTAATCAACACACCAATTACAGACGGGTCTTTGATCTTCACTAATTCTTTTGCAGCGAATATCCTTATTTCGGGATATTCACTCTTGATGGCTTCAACCAGGGGCTTGGGATCTGATTTGTCAGGTCTGAGTTCAAGCAGTTTAATCGACTTTTGAGCTATTTCAAGTTTCAGATGTTCAAATTTTGATTCAAACTGTTTCGTGTTTTC
>JANLHY010000297.1 GCA_024653795.1 Candidatus Brocadiaceae bacterium
AAGATAAGAATTAAGGCTCCACCGCAATGCCGTGGGAGACTATCTTTTGGACCCGTATTTCACGGTGGTCTACCCCATGATAGCCTTGTACCTTTCTTCCTTAAGAATTGTACGCCTACTAGCAAAGACGGGTTCCCAAAATGTTATTATAGGTCCTTAAAAATAACGCCTCGAAACACGCGCATGGCAGAGCCTTAAATTAAAAGCGGGGGTATAATAGCAATTTCTTTGTTTCTACGCAAGGGAAAAACGGTATCTCAATGGATTTTCTTGACATAATATATTGATAAGGTTAACATAGCCAACATGAAACTCGGAGCAAGTTATTTTGCAAATCGCATATTGCGTCATGTTCGTGAAGACATGAAAAAGATGATTGACGACGGATGCAATTTCGTCGTTCACACCATGAGTGAACATGATATTACGTATCATTCCGGGACGATGGTCGATATTGTGAAGGCAAGTCGTGATGTTGGACTGGAGGTTTTTCTTGATCCGTGGGGTGTGGGGCGTGTATTTGGTGGGGAATCGTTTTCCACCTTCGTAAAGATGTATTCTAATTGCAGACAGCGATTAAATTTTACTGAGGGTGAAATAAAAATATACAAGGCGTGTTTGAATTCAAAAACATTTCGAGATACCATGAGAGCATGGATTGAACTTGCAGCACAAACCACGGCAGAGGGTGTATTTTGGGATGAGCCTCATTTGTTTTTTGGTGAGTTTACGCCTTTGTTTGGAGGTAAAAAGAGGGTTATTTGGGGGTGTACCTGCGAAGTGTGTAAAGATATTTTCAAAGCGGAATACGGCTATGAGATGCCTCTTGATTTTACGGATGATGTGAAGGCATTTCGTCAGATGACGATTGTTAACTTCCTTGAGTACCTTGCAAATGAGGCATCAAAGAAGGGATTGAAGAATTCGGTATGTTTATTTCCAACTACCGATCCGCGATATGGCATCTATGAATGGGAAAAGGTCGCCATGATTAAAAGCATGGATATCTTTGGAAGCGACCCTTATTGGTATGCCTATAAACAGGACGTGACGGAATTCGTCCGGAATATGTCCAACGAAGTCCTTGCACTTTCAAAAAAATATAATAAAGAACCTCAAATCTGGATCCAGGGCTATAGGGTCCCGGCAAATAGAGAAGAGGAAATTGTTACGGCTGTAGATGTTGCTTATGACGCAGGAATTCGGAATATTGCCACATGGAGCTTTGAAGGGACAGATTGTATGACGTATGTGCGGTCTGAACGTCCTGAAATTGTTTGGCAGAATGTTCGCAATGTCTATTTGAAATATAAGAATAAATGATTTTAGCCACGAATTTACACAAATAAACACGAATGAAAATAAAAAAAATTGCAGACCAATCTTTACAAAATGAATCAATCAGCCGTGATGACGCCCTCTTTCTTATGCGAATTAATGGAGACGAAGTCTATGATTTGTTTTATTGGGCGAATCAAATACGCTTGAAATATTTTGGCCATGCTGTAAAGGCATGTTCCATTGTTAGCGCAAAACAGGGACGATGCACAGAAGATTGTAGTTTTTGTTCTCAATCCTCACGTTATCACACCGGCATAGAAGAGTTTCCACTCATTGATACAAACAGGATACTTGATGTTGCCAAATGTGCAGAGCAAACTGGTTCCAATTCTATCGGTATCGTTACCAGTGGATATAGTATAAATAAATCTGATGATTTTGAAAAAATTTGCAAGACAATAAAAGCAGTCGTTACGGACTCATGTATCCACCCGCACGGCTCGTTTGGAATATTGACAGAAGAAGTGGCCGAGTCTTTAGTAAAATGCGGGCTAAAAAGACTCAACCATAACTTAGAAACATCTGAGAGGTTTTTCCCCAATATATGTTCAACACATACGTTTCGTGATAGAGTGAATACCATTTGTGTCGCAAAAGAAGTTGGACTAGAAATATGCAGCGGCGCAATTTTTGGCGTTGGAGAAGGGATGGAGGATCGCATTGATCTTGCATTTACTTTGAAAAATCTGGATGTCGATGTCGTTCCTCTTAATTTCTTACATCCTGTTTCTGGCACACCATTGGAAAGCAGTATTCCCTTGCCACCTATGGAAGCATTAAAAATTATTTCTGTGTTCAGATTTATTTTACCTGATAAAGAAATTAAGATTGCAGGCGGCCGGGAAAAAAACCTTCGTGATTTGCAATCGTGGATGTTTTATGCGGGCGCCAATAGCACGATGATCGGAAACTACTTGACCACGAAGGGAAGAAAGGTCGAAGATGATTTAGAAATGATAAAAGATCTCAATTTGGAACTGCAAACATCCTAAAACACACCCCCGACCCCTCTTTTTAGAGGGGAGAGCAGAAGTCCCCTCTAAAAAGAGGGGATTGAGGGGTGTGTTGATTTGTTACCATCAATTACTTTGCCTTTCCTAATGCAGGTATTTATCGGGACGTTTCTTTCAAAAAATTAAAAGGAACAGTATATTCGATGGGGCTGGATTTTATCCTGGACGAATTAAAATCATTAAAAGATCATGCATTGATGCGTGAATACAAAACTATTGAAAGCGCCCAAGGTCCCTACGTTCAAATAAACGGTAAATCATACCTCTCATTCTGTTCGAATAATTACCTCGGTCTTGCCGACCACCCAAAAATAAAGCAAGCGGCCATTGCAGCTATTAATCAATACGGATGGGGTATAGGCGCATCGCGATTGGTTGCCGGGAATATGATACTTCACCAGGAACTTGAAAAGAAGATTGCAGAGTTCAAAAGCACTGAGGCGGCGCTACTGTTCCCTACTGGTTATATGGCCAATGTGGGCGCTGTATGCGCCCTTGTCGGGAGGGAAGATATAATCATTGGAGATAAACTGAACCATGCAAGTATTATTGACGGCTGTCGTCAATCAGGCGCAACCTTCCGTGTTTATCCACACAATAATACAAGTCAATTAGAGTCTTTGTTACAGAGATCTTCAAAATATCGAAGGCGGATGGTGGTTACTGATAGTGTATTTAGTATGGACGGTGATACTGCTCCACTGCCCGAAATTGTAGAAATTACCCAAAAATATGATGCCATACTTATGGTTGATGATGCCCATGCCACGGGGGTATTTGGTCAACATGGGAAAGGCATGATCGAACACTATAGGCTCGAAGGAAAGATTGATATTATTATGGGATCATTGAGCAAGGCGATTGGAAGCATCGGTGGGTTTATTGCCGGGAGCAAGCACCTTATCGATTTCTTAAAAAATAAGGCACGATCTTTTATTTATACAACAGCATTGCCGCCCGCTGCATGTGCCGCATCTCTGGCAGGGCTAACACTTATCCAGGAAGATACATCCCTTATTGATAAGTTATGGGAAAATGTAAGATATTTGAAGACTCAACTGTCGGAATTTATAAGCAATATTTCGGCAGAAAGTCCTATCATTCCCATTATCATTGGATCGGCGGAAGATGCGCTAAATTTATCCACAAGACTCTATGAAAATGGTATCTTGATTCCTGCAATTCGACCACCCACTGTACCATTGGGAACAAGCCGATTACGCATTTCATTAATGGCTACCCATAGCAAAGAGGATATAAACAGGTTGATAAATACTTTGAAACCACAGATGGCACAGATTGCACAGAAAGTAACAATTTAGCTCTTTGAAAAAGGTAGCGCCGATCCCTTGTGGTCGGCATTGTGCGGGGGATAAACCGCCCGCTTTACATGTTCTATTTTGTACGGATTAAATGTAAAATGTAGGATTACTCCTGAATTATAGATTTCTCAGATTTTTTAATTATCTGTGTCATCTGTGAAATCTGTGGTTGCTAAAGATTTTAAGGAAATATATGCACAGACCGACGTGGGTTGAAATTGACTTAAATGCCCTGAGACATAATTTATTGGCAGTAAAGAAATGGGTCGGACCACAGATAAAAATTCTGGGTATTGTCAAAGCTGATGCCTATGGTCACGGCGACTATGAAGTTAGCAGCGTTTTATTAAATAACGGCGTTGAAATGCTCGGTATCGCCATCCTAGAGGAAGGAATTCAATTAAGGGATAAAGGTATAAAAGCGCCATTATTACTTCTGGGTGGCATCTTTGAAGAACAAATCGACTCCATCATTCACTATGACCTAATACCTACGGTTTATGATTTGAAGTTTGCTGAAGTATTATCAAAGAAAGCAACTTATTTTAACAAAAAATTAAAGGTTCATGTATACGTTGATACCGGCATGGGAAGTATTGGTGTAAAGTATGACAATGCCGTAGAGTTTGTAAAGTTTGTAAAAAATCTGAAAAACCTTCTCATTGAAGGCATATACACGCACTGTTCTTCTTCTGATGAGAAGGATTCAGCCTTTACAAATTTACAGATAAAAAGATTTAGAGACGTACTTGATGCTTTGGATACGATCAAGGTGTGTATTCCATTAAGACACATGGCTAATAGTGGGGCAATTCTAGGTTATCCCGAGTCTTATTTTAATATGGTTAGACCAGGTTTATCGTTGTATGGATTATATCCTTCAGAAGATGTTTCTAGAGACATAGGGATAAAACCTGTTATTACCTTTAAAACAAGGATTATTCATATTAAAGATATGAATGCAGGAGATGTTGTCGGCTATGGTAGGGCATACAGGATTGATAAGCCTACCCGTGTCGCAACTCTGCCATTGGGATATGATGATGGATATAACCGGCTACTTTCGAATCAAGGGAAAGTCATTATAAGAGGTAAGAAGGCATCTATTATAGGACGGGTTTGCATGGATCAGTGTTTTGTAGATGTGGCAAATATAAAAGACGTTTCGGTTGGAGACGAGGTCGTATTATATGGCAGTCAAGGACAGGAAACGGTATCGATAGAATCAATTGCCAAACAATCGAATACGATTCCTTACGAGGTTACCTGCAATATAAGTAAGCGTGTGCCGAGGATCTATATCAATCGAGAATAAAGAATTACTTCTTTACCCTCACAGTAATGCTCTTCTTCAAGCTATCCGCATTGAAGATGACCTTTGCGATACCGGTCTTATTCCTGGCAGTAATCGTAAATGCAGCCTCACCGTTTCCGTCTGTCATAGCGCTTGTTGGTGATATCGATATGCGCCGCTTACCAGCTTTATTGATTGTCGCCGTAACCGTTTCGCCTTCTACCGCACAATCGTCCACACCTGTCACTGCCACAGTCACATCGCCACTCGTCATCCTCTTGAGCGGCAGTTTGCCAGGAAATACCGTTAGCGTCTCAGCCTCGCATGAAACTACATCTTGAGTTACTATGAAGGTCTGTCCTGCGATGGTCATGGTTCCTGTGCGGGTGCTTGTACCTGCATTGGCCGATACTGAGTAAGAAACCGTTCCATTACCAGCGCCGATGCTGCCTGAGGTGATCGTTATCCAGCTTGCATTACTCGCTGCCGTCCAACTGCAACTACCCGATGACGCCGTTACACCTACACTGCCCGTTTCGCTTCCCGATCCGTGTGAGCGGCTTGTGGGTGATATGGAATATGTACATATAACATTATTAACGGTAATTGTTTTAGTATATTCATTATCTGATTCATTACTTTCTTGAACAGCCCCAGTCACGTCAGCAAGGATCTTAATATAATGTGTTCCAGCACTTAAAGTTCCTATGGAATAATCAGATGCGTAAGCCCAAACATTAGCATTTAAGCCTGCAATAGAAAAATTACCACGTTCTACCCCATCTACATAAAGTTTAAAATAAAAAGTATTAGTAATCGCTCCTGTACCGTTATTAATTACCGCCCAGTCAATATAAAGCGTGTCCGTTGTGTAAAGAGGACTACTGTCAATATTCGTCCCTGTTGTCTTAGAAACCACAATTTTATCCAACCATTCAGATGGTTTATATGGTGTCAGGTTAACATCAGGAGGGGTAATTAAAGATAGAACAGCATTTCTAATATCTGGAAGTAAATTATATAAATTATCACCTAAATTCTGCAATTGATTTTCGCGTAGCGAAAATCGACCTTCTATAATACCCTTGCCAGACAAAAACAATAATAAACTTCAATTCCCCATTTCCATGAGGACAGGTTTTGTCGGTTTTCGGAGTTTACCCGGTGCCATTTAAAACAAAAAGAACAGGAAAATAGTTCTGACTAAACCATTCGGAGCGACAAAAGCCAGGATGGAGACATACCTTCTCCCTTCACTGTATTCTCAGCGCCCAAAATACGCGGAATCAAAGACGAAACTTGTCCTCATGAAAATGGGGAATCGCTTTCTATCCAAACTCTACACTCAGCGACACACCTTCCCACGCCCGCCATTCTTCCTGATGAAGAAACTTCTCCGGTAACTTTAAGGTCAACTGCCTGCTTCCTTTTGTCAATTTCCCGGCAACACGGATTAACCAT
>JANLHY010000236.1 GCA_024653795.1 Candidatus Brocadiaceae bacterium
CAAAAGCGTCTTTGATACATTTTTTATAATTTGGATACTCTTTTTCCAGTGTTTCTCTATTTATCATAAAGAATAAAATTATTAATCTGTGTATATCTGAGAAAATCAGCGTCCTGCTTACTTTAATACTGTAAAATTATATGCCAATTTCTCGTGTACGGCAAGGATTTTTACATTATGTTTATTTTAACCCTTTTAGAAATTTAAACTTGAAATAAATCTGGAATATCAGTAACCTTAATACCTAATCCGAACGAGTCGGAAGAGTCCTTGAATGGGAATTTACGATTTGGGATTTAACAAAATTGTAAATCGTAAATCGTAAATTTTTGCTGAACTTGTCCTCGTGAAACTTGTCCTCGTGAAAACGGGGAACGGGGAAGTGTCAAAATATTTTTTGTAAGAAACTACGCCTAACCAAAAAGGAAATTTAATGAAAATCTTTTTAATCATCGTCTCTATCATCATTTGTTTCCTGATAGGAATAGCGGTTTCTGGGTATATCTTTATCAAAAGGACTACTTCGGATGAGGCAATAAAGAGTCGTTTATTAAGTGCATTAAAAGATTTTGGAGAAACAAAAATTGAACATGCACACATGGATTTCCTGGAAGGGATTATCATTGAGAACCTCTCTTTTGTAGGCGCCTCTGAAGATGTACTAGGTAAGTCTCTAAAAATCCCCAGAATCATCATAAAGCATTCCCCGCAGAGTCTTCTCAAAGGACAGCTCAATATCAGCAATGCGGTCGTTATAGCTCCCGAATTGACCATCGAAAAGCCCACGGATATTTGGTCACTCCTGAATACTCTGAAGGTGAACTTTGACAAGATTGAGATGCCAGTCTATATGGATATATTAAATCAGGGCGTCGAGATCCGGGATTTAAAGATTCATATCAAGGAAGATACACAAACAAACAGCCCGGAAATCAAGCTGTCTGGTATCGATGTCACCTTCCTCCCTTATGCGGGCTCTTTCAAAAATATCATCATAAAAGGGAATATAGATGATGAATTCCTTGGGAATTATTCTTTTACTATGAACCTGCATCCTAATGTTCCCAGTTTGGAAATTGAGGCAAATGCAAAGAACATTATGTTGAACGAGGCATTTTTAGCACGTTTTCCATACATAGGCAAGATGCTATGGGATGATTATAAACCCACAGGAAAAATCAATATATCCTGCAGGGCAGAATTTAATAATAAGGACAAACAAAAGAAAGAGGATTACGTCATCAACATCAATCTTAATGGTTTAGAAGCCATGTATAAAAATTGGCCATTCCTGATTTACAATTTGAATGGTGACGTGGAACTGAACACCGAGAAATTGTATCTTAAGGGAATTGTGGGTTATGTCAAAAGCGGTAACTGTACTTCCCAGGCTGAATTTAAGGGAGAATTCGACCTCTATGGCACCAAAAAGACCTTTGTGATGACAATTCCAAATCTGCTTGTAAACCAGGGATTCTTAAGAAACATTCCTGATTTCGGCGAACAGGTATGGTCAAAGATTCAGCCTGCTGGTCTGGTAGACCTGACTTTCCAGTATAATGTAGGAGAAAAGCAGGAAAGCAGTTGCTTCCTGGCAGTGAATTGCAAGGATTTAGAAATCAACCCTCTGGATTTCCCTCTGCCTATATCGCATGTAAACGGGCACTTCAAGCTGTACAACAATATCATTTTATTTACGGATACGGGTGGCTTTATCCAATGCGGCGGCCAATCCATTTTTACTGAAATGAATGGCGTCTATGATTTAAAAAACGACCGAAAGATATTTAATCTCCATGTGCCGAATTTGTCCATCACAGAATCCCTGTTGAAAGATTTCCCTGTAAAAGGAATAGGCGAAAAGCTGTGGACAAATCTAAAACCCACAGGCAAGGTTGACCTCATTGCCAATTTCCAGGGTTTTAAGGAAGAAAAGGACAACAATTATTCAATAGAGATCAATCTCAAGGATTGCGAAATTAGTGATAGCAAATACAACATTGTTCTCTGGGGGGTCGGCGGAAGACTGGAAATTAATAAAAGTCGTTTTTTATGCAAACACATCGATGCCAAATGTTGCGGCGGGCATGTGGAAGGAACCTTATCCGTCAATATAGATGCCGATCCCTATCAATACGAGGGCGAGTTGAATTTCTCAAGAATCATATTGGAAGAACTTGCCCAGACGGTTGCGAAAACAGAAAAACAGTGGTCAGGGCTTCTTTCCGGCAGGATTAAGTATCGGGGAAGCGGCGCCGATCCCAAAAATTTCTCTGCAGAAGGGCAGTTCAATGTAAATGAAGGATATCTCTCAGAAGTCCCCATCGTCTTTAGCGTGTTTAATTTTCTTAACCTTAGCATTCCTAAAAAGGAAAATTTTCACAGCGCACAGGCAAAGTTTATTGTCAAAGACGGCGTTATCCACATCGATGAAGGAAAGGTTTATAGCGACTCAATAGAACTTAACGGACGGGGAAATATCAACCTTAATGGAGACATGCATATAAGTATTGTTGCAGGATTTAGCAGGGACTTTTTTTCTCAAATTCCTATCGTGGGAAAATTGTTTGACTTTGTGGTAGGAGGAGTAAGAAAACAATTGACTATGGTAGAAATTAGGGGAACCTTTTTAAAACCAGAAACTCATCCCGTACCATTTAAACCATTCACCAAGTCTATTAAAAACATGTTCGAATTGTTACCAAAGGACGAGCGTGGAACTACTACGACAAACACTCTGGAAAAGAAGGAACCGGGAGAAAAATAACCTCTTTTTGTAACAGTTTAGTTTTTCGAAAACATCAATAGTTGAAAATGCCTCTGTGACAATATGTAGCGGCAATTCATGAATTGCCGCTACATTAATAACCATATTATTACTGGAATTTTTCAAAAAACTAAACTGGTACCTCTTTTCTAACTTATGCTGGAACATTTCTTTTCACCTAAGACAGTTGCTGTAGTTGGCGCTTCACGTGAAGAGGGTAAGGTAGGACACGATTTGCTCAAAAATCTGGCCAAGCACGGATACAAAGGCAAGATATATCCGGTAAATCCTCATACAGAGAATATCCTGGGAATTAAAACATATACTGCTCTTAAGGAAATCCCGGATAAGATTGATCTGGCTGTAATTGTTGTACCTGCGCCATACGTGGGTAAGGCCGTTGACGAGTGTATTGAGAAAGGAATCGATTCAGTCATCGTCATCAGCGCCGGCTTCAAAGAGAGCGGCATTGACGGAGCTGCAAGGGAACGAGAGTTATACCAGAAGATCAAACAGCATTCTATGCGCATGCTGGGACCAAATTGTCTTGGGCTGATAGACACACAATCAGCCCTAAACGCCTCTTTTGCCGCTGATATGCCGGCGCCGGGTAATATTGCTTTTTTTTCACAATCAGGGGCGCTTTGCACTTCGATTTTGGATTGGGCGGTGAATGAATGCATCGGATTCTCTAAATTTATCAGCATGGGAAACAAGACGGATATCGATGAAGTAGACCTTATAAAAGCCATAGAAAACGATGATAATACAAAGGTTGTTCTCGTTTATTTAGAAGGGGTAAAAAACGGCGCTGAATTTATCAATGCAGCCAAAAAAATAACTAAAATAAAACCGATGATTGTCGTAAAATCCGGAGGCACCACGGCAGGCGCAAAGGCTGCATCATCACATACCGGAACGCTAGCCGGCGCTGAAAACGCATTTGATGCGGCATTCAAACAATCAGGGATTCTCCGTGCGGAGACGATCCAAGAACTTTTTGACTACGCCAGGATATTCAGTTTTCAACAGCTACCCAAGGGGCCACACATAGCATTGATAACAAATGCCGGAGGACCAGGCATTATCGCTGCGGATGCGGTAGAGCGGTCGAAATTGAAAATGGCGTCATTTTCCAAAGATACCATCAATATCCTTCGTTCTTCTTTACCGGCTATGGCAAATGTGTATAATCCGGTCGATGTGCTGGGAGACGCAAAGGCAGATCGGTATAAATTTGTTATCGAAAAAGTCATTGAAGATCCCAATGTAGATGTAGTTCTTGTTATTTTAACACCTCAGACAATGACGGAAATAGAAAAGACGGCAGAGATAATCACTGAGATTTCAAATCGCACTGGCAAACCTATTGTAACCTCCTTTATGGGTGGCAAACGGATTGAAAACAGTTTAAAGATTATGTGCCAAAGAAAAGTACCGAATTATCCATTCCCTGAACGAGCAGTATCCGCCATTGAGGCGATGTATAAATATACCTTGTGGCAAAAACGACCAGCGCCAAAAGCAAAAATATTTGACGTTCAGAAAGAACAGGTAGCATCGTTCTTTGAAAAGATGAAACAAGCAGGGAGACAGCACCTTAACGAAGAAGAAGCCAGGCAGGTTATCTCCGCCTATGGTTTCAGGATTCCCAAAAGTATTCTTGCTGCTACAGAATCAGAGGCTGTAAAGGCGGCTGAGGAGATTGGGTATCCTGTTGTCATAAAGATTTCTTCACCAGACATCCTCCACAAATCAGACTTTGGAGGAGTTAGGGTTGGGATAAAAAACGAGACAGAGGTACGGAATTGCTTTTGCGAAATAACACAAAAGGCGCGCCGCCTCATGCCAGACGCTGATATTAAAGGGGTTCTCGTGCAGCAGATGGTTACCGGAGGCAAGGAGGTAATCCTGGGGATGTCACGTGATCCACAGTTTGGTCCCTTATTGATGTTCGGTCTCGGTGGAATCTATATAGAAATACTAAAAGATGTCTCGTTCCGAATAGCGCCAATCGGATTAAATGAAGCCGAAGAGATGATTCAGGAAATCCGGTCATTCCCGCTTTTAAAAGGCGCACGCGGCGAAAGACCCGTGGACATAAATACCGTAGTTGATAATATTTTAAGGCTTTCCCAGCTAGTGACAGATTTCCCGGAGATTATCGAAATGGATATAAATCCATTGCTCGTATTCCCCGAAGGCGGTGGTACAATGGCATTAGACGCACGCATGACTATCTCATAAATACTGTAACAGTTCAGCGCCCCCACCTGAGCCCCCCCTCCCCCTTTCTCCCCCTCAGTGAGGGGGACAGGGGGAGTAAACGCTTTTCCCCCGCCCCTGGTGGGAGGGGTTAGGAGAGGGGGAGACTGATAATAAATACTTACCTAAAACGCGAAAAGAAAGGATGGTGAGCTAAATGGGACTAACTTATGTAACCGTAACCTTAAAGGCAAGTCTTGAATCTGTTGGTATTTTGGTAGATGCGTCACGACAGACCCTAAAACGTATGCCAGCCATACCTTTGAAGTGAAGGAGAAAATACCAGATTAAATCATACACACCAGTTTAAGAGGGAATTATCATGATACCCATATTTATTGCCTCTGTTTCGCCTTTTTCCGGGAAGAACCTTATTTGTCTCGGTTTGGGATTGAAATTCAAGAAAGATGGATATAAGGTCGGATACTTTAAACCAGTTGGTTTCTCACCCGTTGTTGTTGAGAACGTACTTACTGATGCGGATGCCGTTTTCCTTTCTAAGGCATTAGAGGTAAACGAACCGCTTCAATCCATTTGCCCCGTGGTTTTAACCGACGACCTCTTAAGGCGCTTGACGAGTGGTGAAGACTTAAATATTCGTGAAAAGACGATGACTGCCTTTCATCAAGCTTCTAAGGAAAAGAATATAATGATTGCCAGGGGTTTGGGAAGGCTTTCTGGCGGCACATGCCTGAAATTCTCGGAATTGGATTTCATCAAAGAATCCAATGCAAAGGTAATCTTTATAGACAAGTTCCAATCTTATATCGATACGCTCGATGGATTTATCTATGCATCCAAGATGCTTGGAGACAAATTGATTGGTGTTGTGTTCAACCTTATCCCTCCCACAAAATTGAATTATGTCCGTGAAATACTCGTTCCGTTTCTCAAAAAGAATGGTATCGTCACACTTGGCATTATCCAAAAGGATCCGATCCTTGGGGCAGTACCAATCAGGGAAATCATTAACTCGCTTAACGGAAAGGTGCTCTGTTGTGAAGACAGGGTGGATGAATTAATCGAACATTTTATGATAGGCGCAATGAATGTCGAGAGCGCCTTGAGTTATTTCCGCAAGGTCTCAAATAAGGCCGTTATTACCGGCGGTGATCGGAGCGATATTCAATTGGCTGCCCTCGAAACCCCCACAAAGTGCCTGATCCTCACCGGCGAACTCTATCCAAATGCATCTATTTTAGGCCGGGCGCAGGAAGTTGGCGTGCCCATTATAGTAGTTCGGGCGGATACAGCAACCTCTTTAGAAGTCTGCGAAAACCTTTCGGGATATGTCAGCTTACATGACAAGTCTAAGATACGACGCGCCGCCGAAGTGGTAGAACGCGAAATTGATTTTAAAACGATTTATCAACAATTGGGATTATCAAAATAAATTAGGAAAGGGATATAATAGTCATTCAATGCCAAGAAATGAACAGCAAACCAGCATAATGAGAACATGAAATTTATTGAATCCGAAACATT
>JANLHY010000254.1 GCA_024653795.1 Candidatus Brocadiaceae bacterium
CTCTCCTGCTTTTTCGTTGCCATCATTTAGTATGACTACTACAATATTTTACCTATAGATACTAACCCTCAAACAACGTGCCGAACAGTATTGGGTCTGTCCCTAATTCCCTTGCTGACCTGCTGATTCGAATAACGCTTGCCACTTTCAAACCAGAGTGTATGAAATCAGAATCTTCAGGAGTGACAAGTTCATCTAACTCAGGAATTTGTTGATCAATTTTAGAAGATACCATACAAATAAGCCAGTCGTTAAATTTCCCAGGTAATTTACGCAATACAAGAGATGGACGTAGCCTTCCTTCTTCTTGTTCAGTTTGAGGAAATTTGAAGAGAACAATCTGGCCTTCTGAAATCATGAAAAAGTTTCCTTTAGATCATTCAATGAATAAGGAGATTCTTCGTCTTCCATCCCTCGCATTGCTGATGAAAGTGAAAGATCAATCCACTCAATATTCTCTTCTTTTTCAGTTCTCAACCGTAAATATTCTACGAAATCGAGAACTTCTATTTGTTTTGATTCCGGCAATATTTTATTTAGGGACACATCCCTTTTTTATATCAGTATCAAGGATCACAACACGACGGCCTTTGTAAATCTTTTCAGCAAAACGATTCGGACGCGCTTTTTGATAATCAAAGTTATATTCTGGAAGCATATCATCTGATACTGGATGGCTGGATTTAGGGATATACATTTTCTTCATCTACTAGCGAAATCTACCATATTAGACTCTAAGAGTCTAATCTTTTTTAGGGTAAAGTCACTGAAAGTCACTAGCGTCACATTTTAAAAAATATCTCTTAATAAAACTATTTTTTAAAATTTTCGTGGTTTATCTTCAGGGACTTTGCTAAAATTTGATGTAATATTTATTAGTAATTAGTAATGATTACACAATTATTATTTGAATTCAAAAGGTAAAATTTATGAAAATTGCGGTTTCAGGTAAGGGTGGTGTAGGAAAAACGACCTTTGTAGCTACGCTTGCAAAGGTTTTTGCGGAGAACGGGAAAAAAGTTATTGCAATAGATGCAGACCCTGTGTCTAATCTGGCAGTGACCATGGGTATCAATAATGTATCGGAGATAGTGCCGATCAGCCAGATGAAGGAATTGATAAAAGAGCGTACTGGTGCTTCAGACGAATACGGGAAATTTTTTTCGCTTAATCCCACAGTTTCTGATTTGCCTGAAAAACTTTCCCTGGAACATGAAGGAATAAAGCTTATGGTATTGGGCGCTATAAAACGCGGGGGTGGCGGGTGTGCGTGTCCTGAAAGCGCTTTTTTAAGGGCGCTGTTGAGTCACCTTATCGTGCAAAGGGACGAGGTTGTTATTGTGGATATGGAGGCGGGGGTAGAGCATCTCGGCCGTGCTACGGTAAGGTCAGTGAATGCGTTAATTGTAATTGTGGAACCAGGTTCCAAGAGTATCCAAACTGCCTTTCAGGTTAAAAAGCTGGCTGACGATATTGGGCTCAAATCGATTTTTGCCGTGGGTAACAAAGTGGACTCCGACAGCCATCGGTCATTGATAGAAAAGGGACTGAATGGCATTCCGGTTTTAGGGTTTATTTCGTATAACGATAAAATCCTTGAGTCGGATATTGTAGGACGGGCTGCCTTCACTGAAAATAGCCAGTTATTGTCAGAAATCAGGCAAATAAAAACTCGGCTGGAAGATTGTATAAAAATCAAGTAAAAGTTTGTATTTCCCCTTGATTTCAATCCATTAAAATTTATAATAATTTGTTCTAACTCCCCTCAAATGGGGATGGGTATTTAGTGCGACTGTGTGGTTAATGCCATCAGTCGGCTGGTATCAGAAAAAGTATAGGAGAATATTATGGAAGAAAAACAAAAAACAGTAGATCAAGTAATGCTTGATCGGATGAAAGAAATCAAAGTAGAAAGTATGTATGATAGATACGAGGCGCAGCTTCCACAGTGCGGATATGGCAGCCTTGCGTTGTGTTGCCGCCATTGTAATTATGGCCCGTGTAATATTGACCCTTTCGGCAAGGGTCCCAAGAAGGGTGTTTGTGGCGCTGATGCTAATACCTTTGCGGCACGACACTTCCTTCGTATGGCCGGCGCTGGTACTGCGTGTCACTCTGACCATGCACGCGCTGCGGCACACCTTTTGGTTGCGACCGCACGAGGCGAGGCGCCGGGATACAGGATTAAAGACGTAGACAAGCTTATGATGGTCGCTGAATGTTTCGGGGTAAAGACAAAGGACCGCAAGATAAATGAGATTGCTGAAGAGGTTGGCGAGATGGCGCTCATGGAATTTGGGAAACCTTACGGCACTTTGTTGTTTCTGAAAAGGGCGCCAGAGGCTCGCCAAAAAATATGGGAGAAATTAGGTATTGCTCCAAGAGCTATCGACCGTGAAGTTACCGAAAGCATGCACCGGACGAGTATGGGTGGCGATCAGGACTATAAGAATCTCAATAAACAAGCTATGCGTGTAGCTTTGGCAGACGGTTGGGGTGGCTGTATGATAGCAACCGAACTGCAGGACATTATGTTCGGTACTCCAAAACCTGTACAGGGAAGATCGAATTTGGGTGTCTTAAAAAAGGATCATGTAAATATTGTTGTGCACGGACACGAACCTCAGCTTGCCGAGGCTATCGTCCTTGCCTCCAGTGATCCAGATGTTGCAAAAGCTGCCACCGCGGTAGGGGCAAAAGGTGTCGTAATTGCCGGTCTCTGTTGCACAGCGAATGAGCTTCTTGTCAGACATGGGATTCCTATGGCTGGCCATATGACAATGCAGGAATCGGCTATTGCGACAGGCGCTGTTGAGTTAATGGCCGTTGATATTCAGTGTGTAATGCAGGCGTTGGCAGAAACGGCAAAACACTTCCATACAAAACTTGTTACGACCTTGTCAAAGGCAAAGATCACTGGTGCAGAGCACGTGGAGTTCGAAGATGAACATGCCCTTGAAGCGGCAAAGAAGATTATCATGATGGCCATAGAAAACTATAAAAATCGCGATAATAAAAAGGTATTTATACCCAGTAGCGCAGCGCCTAATCTTATTGCTGGTTTTAGCCATGAAACGATTAAATATATGCTGGGTGGCAGATTCAGGGCGAGCTACAGGCCTTTAAATGACAATATCATAAACGGAAGGATTCGGGGTGTTGTTGGAATTGCCGGTTGCACAAGTCCTCGAGCAGGTGCATGTGATCAGAATTACGTACATCTGGTAAAGGAGTTGATAGCGAACGATGTATTGGTTGTGGCGACCGGGTGTGCCGCCGGACAATGTGCCGCTGGTGGATTAATGATTCCAGAGCTAAAAGACGAGTGCGGTAAAGGGCTTCGTGAGGTTTGCGAGGCGGTAGGCATTCCGCCTGTTTTACATTCTGGTGCCTGTGTCGATAACAGCCGTATTCTTATAGCATTGTCTGAGATGGCAAAAGAAGGTGGCCTGGGGAATGATATCAGTGATTTGCCGGTTGCAGGGGTATGCCTGGAATGGATGAGTGAAAAGGCTATTGCCATTGGGCAGTATTTTGTCGCCTCGGGTGTTTATACGGTCTTTGGTATGAATTCACCTGTAACTGGCGCGCCGGACATGCTAAGGTTGTTGACGAAAGAGATGGAGGAAGAGGTTGGCGCCAGATGGGATTTCGAGCAGAACCTCAAGAAAATAGGTAAAATGGTAATGGATCACATTGAAAAGAAGAGAGACGCACTTGGCATAAACGTCGCAAAGGAGAGGAAGCTTTACGACATGGCTGAAAGAAGGGCGCTGGAAAGGGAATGTAAACCTGTTCCAGAAGGACATCATTAACAAAAAGATCTAAAGGGGTAATTTTTTATGTCGAAGATTATCTGTTCCGCCGCCATTCGCGGCGCTTATCAAATTGTAGATAAGGCTGATAAAAAGCTTTCGGATGCAATTGCGCAGAAAGGGCGTGATTGCAAAGTGGAATTTCCCAATACAGCCTATTATCTTCCTATTATTTACTCCATGACTGGGATACCGGTGAAAACACTCGAGGACTGTGTACATGTGTTGGGTCTGGCAAGAAGCATGTTGCCTCCGCTGCCTGCCGAACACCACTGGGTTCCGTACCTGGGGCATACATTAGATGCGGGTATGGCAACGCTTTTTGCGGAAGAGATTTATGAAGTCTGTAAATATCTTATTGGACCTCATCCCGTAGATGGGATATGGTTGGGCGCTGCAGATGATGTAATCATGCGTGAACGCGGCATTGAATTTGTGGACGGTACAGCGCCTGGATTTGCAGCCATTGTAGGGTGTGCGCCTGATGCAGACACAGCAGTTAAGATTGCCAGAGAACTCCAGCAAAAGAACCTTTATGTGTTTATTCAATCCGACAACCTGGATGTATCGTTTGCCGAGCAGTTAGCAGAAAAAGGGGTACAGATGGGTTGGGATACCCGGCTTGTGCCTTTTGGCAAGGATACCTCTGCCGCCGTGTATTCACTGGGTTTTGCAAATAGGGCAGCCCTTTCCTTTGGAAACGTGCCGCCTGGCGATTTCAGGAGGAATCTCCTCTATAATAAGAACCGTATCTTTGCCTTTGTTCTGGCATTAGGTACGCGGGTTACTGATGAACAATATGCGAATGCCGCTGGCGCAATTAATTATGGCTTTCCAACGATTACCAATATCGATATTCCCGAAATATTACCTACGGGGGTTTGCACGTACGAGCACGTAGTTTCCAGGGTACCGGTTGACAAGATCGTTGATAAGTGTGTCGAAGTACGCGGCCTAAAGATTTCGATTCATAAGTTGGATATCCCGGTAGCTTATGGTCCTGCCTTTGAGGGTGAACGTATCCGAAGAGAGGACATGCAAATTGAAATCGGTGGTCCTGGCGTGCCTGCCTTTGAGTATGTTTGCACAAAAGAAATCGATGAGGTTGAGGATGGTAAAATTCAAGTTATTGGACCAGACTTAGATGCGATTCCAGCAGGCCCCGGTGTGTCTCTTGGTATCATGGTAGAAGTATATGGTCGAAAGATGCAACCTGATTTTGAGCCCATTTTTGAACGGCAGATGCATAGATTTTTAGGTGAGGCCCAGGGGTTATTTCATATGGGCCAGAGGGACATGATTCGCCATCGTATCAGTAAGGAAGCCTTTAAAGCAGGTTTCAGGATCAAACACATAGGAAGTATCATTCATGCCAAATTCCATGGTGAATTTGGCGCTATTTTAGACAAGGTTCAAGTGACCCTGTACACGAAAAAGGAAGATGTGGAAAATCTCTTGAAGGACGTGCGTGCCGCCTATACAGAGCGTGATGCACGATTAAAAGGTATGACAGATGATTCGGTAAATCTGTTTTATAGCTGTACGCTTTGTCAGAGTTTTGCGCCCACTCATATTTGTGTCGTTACCCCTGAGCGTTCTGGTTTATGTGGTTCAGTTAGCTGGCTTGACGGAAAGGCAGGTTATGAGATTAATCCTACAGGGCCAAACCAGCCGATCGAAAGAGGAAAGGTGGTTAATAATAATCTGGGGCAGTGGGAAGGTACAAATTCATTTATATTCAATGGTTCGAACAGGTCGCTTGAGAAGGTGAGTTTATATAGCATCATGACAGACCCGATGACAAGTTGCGGGTGCTTTGAGTGTATTTCAGCCATGTTGCCCATGACCAATGGGATCATGGTGGTAGACCGCGACTTTACCGAAATGACCCCGTGTGGCATGAAGTTTTCAACTCTTGCCGGAACGGTTGGAGGTGGGTTGCAAACCCCTGGGTTTATGGGTCACAGCAAGTTCTATCTGAGCAGCAGAAAATTTATCTCTGCAGATGGAGGTCTTGCGCGTGTTGTGTGGATGCCTAAGGCGCTTAAGGAAGAGTTGGGTGAAATGCTTGTTAAAACCGCAGAAAGTCTGGGTCTGGAGGATTTTCTCAACAAGATAGCCGATGAAACCGTTGCGACAACCGAAGAAGAGGTTCTGACATATATGCAGAAGGTTAACCATCCCGCATTGGCTTTAGCGCCAATGTTCTAAGGTTTAGTGGCATAGATTCATTATTTGAAATTTTAAAAAATCAAATGTTTTCCAGGGGTTATCAGGTTTGTAACCTGAACCCTTAAGTTTGACTGAACAATAGTCCATATGCTATCAATGAAGCTTTCGAAGGTATAAATATTTGGGTTCAAGTTACAAACTTGAACCCGCGAAGGCGACTAAATGCATATTTATAACACGTATTTTTTTAATCTGGAGTCTATTCATGATCTTTGATATGTCATTTGCAGAGAAACAGAACGAAGGTGCCGGTGAAGAGAAGGAAAAGCAACAAGGCAGTGATTTAGTTGCAAAGTTATTAAAAACGCGTACCGTTATGGTGACGGATGAAGTGACTAAAAAAATGGCACAACAGATCATGACGCAACTCTTGCTCCTTGAAGCAGAAAATAACGATGATATCAAAATGTATATCAACTCTCCGGGCGGAGATGCCGATGCTGGTTTTGCAATCTTTGATATGATACGATTTGTCAAGCCGAAGATAAAGGCTATATGTGCTGGGGTTGCAGCCAGCGCTGCTGTGATCATTCTCCTTGGTGCAAAAAAGGAAAATCGGTTTAGCCTGCCAAATGCCCGCGTTCTCATTCATCAACCTTCAACCGGTATCCACGGGACTGCCGCTGATATTCAAATTGAAGCCACCGAAATACTCAAATGCCGGGAGAAGATTAATCGGTTGATTTCTGTGGAAACAGGGCAGGCTATGGAAAAAGTAGAATCAGATACGAAAAGAAATTTCTGGATGTCTGCCGAAGAGGCGCTTAGGTATGGATTGGTCAGAAAAATTATACAGAACAGTGATGATTTAAAAGTATGATTTTATGGTAATTGCCCAATATCAACTGGAATGTTCTGTGTTTTATGGCCACCCCTTTTCCCCCTTTTTGCAAAGGAGAATGAATGGGTGGCTTTTCATTTGATGCTGTGCAAATTTATTTTATGCGAAAGGATCGTAACGAATGGCACTAACTGGACTAGATATTTATAAACTACTTCCCAAGACAAATTGTAAAAAGTGCGGGCGCCCCACATGCCTGGCGTTTGCCATGCAATTAGCCCAGAAAAAGGCAAACCTGTCCGATTGCCCCGACGTGAGTGAAGAGGCGAAGAAAGTTTTGGGCGCTGCCTCTGCGCCTCCCATCAAACTGGTAACGGTAGGTACGGGGGCAAAAAAAGTGGAGGTTGGTGAGGAAAATGTATTATTCAGACATGAAGAAAAATTTTATCATCCAACGGGTGTGGCAGTTACCATCAGCGATGATTTAAGTGATACCGACTTTAATGATCGTTTAAAAAAGATTAACAGCCTGAAGATTTCCAGGGTTGGTACGGAGATAGAGATTGATCTAGTAGCAATCATTAATAAAAGTAATAATGCGAATAAATTTGCTGAAGCGGCAAAGAAGGTCAGCAGCGGTTCGCATTTGAGCATTATTTTGAGCAGTACTTCTGTTGAAAACATGAAGGCTGCCCTGGCAACCTGTGCCGAAAAGAGGCCTTTAATCCATGGTGCAAATTCGCAGAATTGTGAGGCTATGGCTGCTTTAGCAAAAGAAAAGAACTGCCCGATGACCGTAACTGCTCCAACGCTTGAGGAACTTGCCGACTTAACTGAATGTGCTAAAAAGGCAGGAGTCGAGGAAATTATACTGGATGTAAGCGGTAACAATCCTAAAGAGGTACTGCAAAAACTGACAAAGATCAGACGCGCTGCACTAAAGAAAAACTTTAGAACGCTTGGGTTTCCCATGATTACCTTTGTTTGCGATGACGACCCATTCCAGGAAATTTCTCTGGCATCTACGTATCTGG
>JANLHY010000261.1 GCA_024653795.1 Candidatus Brocadiaceae bacterium
TGCTTCAGCCGAGGCCTCAGAGGGAAAGGAAAATCCCGTTTGAAATTATAAAGGAGATTATTGAGCAACACAAAGAACAATTCCCAAGGCATCTTATCAAAATAGTGATAGAAGAGTTTTCGGTCTTTCCTGTCGGGTTATATGTTAAATTGAATACAGGTGAAATCGCCAGAGTTGTCATAACTAACAAACTGACGCCAATGAAGCCGACAATAGAAGCGCTTATAGACTCACACGGCAGACGGCTCCAGGAGCCCAAAAAATACGATATGACGAAAGAGCCTATCCTGCAGATTGTAGATACGTCTTTTGAGATAGAATGAAAATATGAAATATCCATGATCTGGCGGCTCACAAAGGGGAATGAAAATATTCACACAAAGACGCAAAGACCACAAAGATAGAAGGTAGGTAACTGCTCAGGTCAAAAAGGACGAGTAGAATCTTTCCGCACGCAAAGAAATGACGGAAAATGCAAAATGATCCTCGCACGAAGGCACAAAGGCACGAAGAAATGACGGAAAACGAAATTGGAAAAGTCGTAGTGGATTGTGCCGTGCGCCTTCACATGGAGCTTGGTCCAGGATTACTTGAGACCGTATACGAGGTGCTTCTTGCGCATATGCTTCGGGAAGCTGGCTTGAGGGTTGAGCGACAGGTTCCAATTCCGATAGAGTCCCACGGCATCCGGTTCGACGAGGGATTCCGGGCTGATATTGTCATAGAAGACAAAGTTATACTGGAACTGAAATCGGTTGAAAACGTCAGCAAAGCACACAAGAAGCAGGTTTTGACGTATCTGAAACTGACAGGCAAGAAGCTGGGATACCTGCTGAATTTCGGTGAAGAACTGATGAAGGACGGTATATTCCGCATTCTAAATGGACATGTTGAATAATTCTTTGTGGCTTTGTGCCTTTGTGTGAGAATAAATATGGAATTCCAGCAGTTGACTCTGCGCTATGCGGTAGACCTGAGTAGTTACGAAGGTAGAAGAAATTTTTCTACTTTCTATCATCTTCTTTGTGCTCTTCGTGCCTTTGTGTGAAAAAAGGAGTTTCAGGTGAAAATATCATCTTTTTTAGTTATCGCCATTTTTGTATTAATTGGCTGTGCCAACCCAACCCCTATTGCTCTTAAAGGTCCAGGTATTGAGCGGGTTGAATCTAATCGTGAATGGTCAAATAACGTCGGTCCCGCAATGTCGGGCGATTATAGCAGCCTTGTGGTTGATAATTTTGATAATTTAGATACTGAGTACGAACTTGACATAATCGGCGGCACAACCGAGCCGGGCGATATATTTTACTGGTTGGGAGAATGCTAT
>JANLHY010000262.1 GCA_024653795.1 Candidatus Brocadiaceae bacterium
GGATCTGTTTCAACAATTTTCAAGGAAACTGACGTTGGAAGTTCCACTGAAAGCGCCTTGCCCTCATAAAAAGCTATCTTTGCCTGACTGTTTAACGTCATATAAGGCATGGCGTCTTCAACCGCCTCTTTAGGCAATAATACTTGCTCATAATTTTCCGTATCCATGAAGCAATAATTCTCCCCATCCTTATAAAGATACTCCATTGTGCGATGCTCCAGGAATACATCTTCTAACTTATCCGTGGAACGGAATCTTTTCTGAACGACACTTCCCTGTTTCATACTTTTCAGTTTTGCCTGTACCATACCACGCCAATTTCCCGGGGTCACGTGTTGATAATCAACCACCAAATACAATTCACCGTCAATTTTTATCACCGTACCCCTTTTAATTTCTGTAGCGCTTAACAAGTTAATAACTCCTCAATAAAATTAACAAAACACAATATATATTATACAAATTCTGCCATCACGGTATCTGCGACAAACAATCCTTTTTCCGTGAGTTTCAATCTCTCACCCTTATAACTAATCAAACCATCTTTTGCTAAACTGTTTATCTGCTCTCCAAATTGATCCTCTATTTTATAACCGAATCGTTCATAAAAATCAGCATTTGATATACCCTGACGGAGACGCAACGCCATAACAACGGTTTCTGATGCAAATTGATTAAGTTCCAATTTTTCACGAAAAGACTTTACATTTATGTTTTCGTTTATCCCATCAATGTATTTAAATACATCTTTCTCCTTTGAAGTCCTCACACCATCAATAAAAGAATATGCCCCCGCACCCACTCCCACATAACCAATATTTTTCCAGTAAACGTGATTGTGAGCACATTCGTACCCATCTTTTGCGAAATTTGAAATTTCATAGTGATTATAGCCGTTACTCGTTAAATAGCGGATTGCCGTTTTATACATCTCCAATTCAACATGCTCGTCCAGTTTATGGATAACCGCTTCCTCCAAATCCCTTGTGAGCAATGTTCCCTCTTCATACGTAAGGGCGTATGTCGATATGTGCTCAGGATTCAATTCGACTACAGTTTTTAAGTCTTTTCCCCAATCATCGATAGACTGTTCAGGGCATCCAAATATCATATCGATATTAATATTTTTAAAACCTGCTTTTCTCAACAAAGCAAAGGCGTTTCTGGCGTCATTGCTTGAATGAATACGCCCGAGAAATTGTAATTGTCTATCCTGAAACGACTGTACTCCAAAGCTAATGCGATTCACCATGTATTCCTTTAGCAATCCGATCTTATTCACAGTCAGTGTGCCGGGATTTGCTTCAACCGTATACTCCTTTATCTCAGAA
>JANLHY010000367.1 GCA_024653795.1 Candidatus Brocadiaceae bacterium
CAAGGTATCTCTATAGAACAATACTGTCCGAACAATCTCAAAAATGGCTACAGAGAGGAATATGACCAGACTTGCTATAAAAATGTAGGGAACAACTACATTGAAGCCGTACAATTGAGTAATGAATGCCATCATTAGCGTGGCAGCAACGGCAGTAAACCATCGGGTGTTTAGCGAATAGGTTGCAATCTTGAAAACACTCATATTTTTCCCCTTACCTCTCACATTTGATCATTTTGAAATCCTAGGTAACATTTACGGCCTTCTTATGCATCTTCGTTATCGTTTTCTCTTCCATAAAAGAAAGGCTCATGAGGCATACGAGTGACACGAAGATAAATCCTAACGAATAATTGTTGGTATAATCCCTTAATGTACCCAGAATAATCGGGAGGAAGAAGCCACCAAGCCCCCCTGCTGCCCCCACCATACCGCCGACAGTGCCGGTATCCTTTGGGAAATACTCCGCAACGAGTTTAAATATAACACCATTACCTATACCCAAACAAGCACCCATTATATAAAAGACAGTAAGTGATGTCATTAACGATACATTTAAGTTCAGGAATATCAGTATGCTGAGTATCGCCAGTGAAATGACAACTAAAATGCGTCTTCCAAGAATATGATCGCCAAGGTATCCTCCAAGAATACGGGCAAATGTGGTGGCAAATACGAATATAGCGGTAAGACTGCCAGCCTTTACCGGCGTAATCTTATAAAAATCCCTCAAGTACGAAGGCAGCCATAACGAAAAGCTTACAAAAAATCCGAAGGTCATGAAATAGAAAAGACAAAAGACCCATATTAAATTAGAAGACTTATATACCTTCAGTTTATCGCTAAATGTGGGCGGCTTTACATTGGCAGGTTTTGGTGCATCTTCAGAGAAAAACCAGTAAACAAAGGCCATGATGAGCAAAGGAATCGAGTAAACCATAAATACCTTATGCCACCCGATAGACTCTACAAGGAGGGGCGCTCCGAATGTGGCAACGGCAGAACCGATATTGCCCACACCGTAAATGCCCAGCGCCAAACCCTGTTTTTCTTTTGGATACCACTGAGAAACCTGTGGAATTCCAACGGCGAATGATGTACCTACCAAACCGAAGAAAAATCCACAGATCAGTAAAAAGCTGTAACTATGCGCAAAACCTGCGATAAACATAGGGAAAAAGCCAAATAAGAGCAGGATACTAAAAACCCGCCTACCGCCAAATTTGTCCGTCATAACGCCAATGGGCACCCTGGCAATGGAGCCAAGCAATACAGGCGTTGCGAGTAATAATCCCACGGCTGTGGAAGACAAATTAAACTCAACCTTCAGGTATGCTGCTAAAGGAGAAAAGAGCGTCCAGCCGGCAAAGCATACGGCGAACGCTAATGTTGCAAGCATCAGCACCCTTGTATTCCCATTGGGTGTTTGTACTGATTCATTCATAAAAACAATCTCCCAAAATTTAAAATTATGCCATTTTCGGCAGCGGCTTTTTCTTTTACGCAATCGAACTTATTACACACCCCTTTATCCCCTCTTTTTAGAGGGGATAACACCACAATCTCCCCTCTATCAAGAGGGGCTGGGGGTGTGTTAGCAATTTACTACACCTCACAAAACCCACACAACCAGAAGGTTTGAAATTCCTTAGCATTTAATTAGACTACCTTCTTATACCTAGAGCATTGACTGAATAGGCTCAAATTCACTCTTAATCTTCAAAGGACATTTGTATAGACCCTCTGTGATAAGAGAACTTGTTTGTTTTATAAAAAACAATTTACCATTCCTTGATTTCATCAGCGTATAAAACCCATTTACCTGTCCATCCCTGAACAGCATGGACAATGTCTTCTCGTGGTCGAATGGATGCGCATACAACTCATTAATTTTTTTTCCGATAACATCGTCAGACGAAGTAAATCCAAAAAGTCTTGCACCTGCTGTGTTGATATGCGTAATCACCCCATCGTAAGAAGGCTCATACTCATACCATCCCGTTGCATCCTTTACATCCTTCATATCCTTTACATCAAGAAGAGCCTTAGAATCGTCTATTGTTGATACAATTGTGTTATTCATAGCATTATCTCCTATAATAATCTTTTTTAAGGTTTTAATTCCCATGTTGCTACGGTTTTCTCTAATGGTTGTCTTATACTAGTTTTTACGATCTCACTTTCCTCACCTTCCATATGTCCAGTATTTTCGGATTTGAAAATTGGAAGCTCCTCCTTGAATTTAGAAATATTACTCTTAATAAAATCTTCGTCTCTCTGCGTCACAATCGAACCCAATACATTCAAAGGATTGTGCACTTTGTATTTCTGTTCACGAAGATAACCGCGCTCTTTCCTCAATTCATAGCCGTCAAGAATAGCGATTACAAACCCCACCATAATAATGCTTGTTACACCCAGGGTAGCCTTCTTTGGCAGGGACATGTCTTTTAGCACATACCCTGTGGAAAGTTTCCTGTAAAGCAACGTTGCAAGGATAAAAGCCGGGATTATCAT
>JANLHY010000368.1 GCA_024653795.1 Candidatus Brocadiaceae bacterium
ATTAAAAAAACTCTAAAAGGATCCCATTCGCGTGGCAATGTTGGTGTGGAATTCCCATGCATAAACACTATCAAACAACGTGCCGAACAGTATTGGGTCTGTCCCTATTTGTTCCATATATAAAAATTTGCAGGAGGCATCAAAGTGAAGAAAATATTTAAAAATGCGAATTATAAGCACTGATTGGTCAAAAGGATTAAAATAATAAACATTTTTGATGGTATAGGCACATCACAAATTTTTGATATGAAAAGAATCTTTATTACACTCGTATTTCTCTTACCACTCCTCATACTATCTACGGGTACGGTACACGCACAACAAGAAGAAAAATTCTTTGACGTTGTGGGTGAAATAGCCTATGGAGAGGAATGCCTGAAGACGTGGCAAATCGATGAGGCTTCTGCAATTGCCAATAAACTGCTTTCGACTGCGGCAGAAAATCCTTATGTATGCTTTTTTGCTGGTGAGGTGCGATTTTACGAGGGGAACTACCGGGAGTCATTATCTTTTTTAAAAGAGGCACAAAAAGACCCAGGCATCGCACAGAATGCCCGGGAATTTTATGACTTTGTTGATAAGATTTATCAAACAACGAGCAAGTTCAAAGAGGTTAAAACTGAACACTTCTTATTTCGATATGCGGAAGATAAGGATGCCGTACTTGTCGATTATGCCTTAAGTACCCTTGAAAAGACTTATCATGCGATTGGGAACGACCTTAATTATTTCCCAAAAGAACCTGTCCTTGTTGAGGTTTTTCCTGACGCAGAAAGCTTTTGTACCATCTCGACTCTTACCAAAGAAGAAATAGAAACCTCCGGAACCGTAGCAATCTGTTTATTTAATCGTGTAATTATCACAAGTCCACGCCTCCAGCCCCGAGGGTATCAATGGCTCGATACACTTACCCATGAGTATGTACATTACGTTATAATGAAAAAGACATACAACCGTGTACCCATTTGGCTCCACGAAGGAATTGCAAAGTATGAAGAAAAACGCTGGCTGGAAAATATAACTCCCAAACTGCCTGTTTCTTTAGAAAGCCTGATGGCAGAGGCTGTTGAAAAGGATTATTTTATCACATTTGAACAAATGCACCCCTCACTGGCAAAGTTAAAAAAGAGAGAGGATACAGCGCTTGCCTTTGCCGAAGTTTTTACTGTAATCGATTATATATTCAACCGTGGTGGTTATCCTTTGCTTGTATCTATTCTGGATGGCATCAAGAGCGGAAAATCAACGGAAGATGCGGTATCAGCAACAATAGGAGCTTCTTTTTCTGAATTTGAAAAAAGCTGGCTGCAAGAACTGAAACATAAAAAATTCCGGAGGATTCACGGCATCCAAATACTTCCCACAAAGCTTAAAGAATCATCAACAATAGTAGATGATGTAGAAAGTGTTGCTGAAATAGAGGCGAAGGATGCCAGAAAATATGCCATCCTGGGCGACCTCTTGCGTCACGAAGGATTACATGGCGCGGCAATCGTAGAATATGAAAAGGCATTCAGGAAGGCAGGCATTATCTCCCCACAAATTCAGAACAAATTAGCAACAGCTTACATCATGGACACACAATATAATAAGGCTGAGGAAATACTGAAGATCGCCCTTGAATACTATCCTGAATACACCACCACCTATATTTCACTCGGCGAACTCTATCAACGAAAGGGTGAGTATGATGCAGCCATAGATATTCTGTCACAAGCCAACCACATAAATCCCTTCAATCCCATTATTCATAGGAATCTTGCGTTGTTATACGATAAGCTGAACAGAAAAGATGATGCTACGGCTGAACTAAAAATACTGATGCTGTTAGTCCCTTAACAATAAAGTATTTGCATTTTCGGCAAAAAAATATAGCGCCGGCCCTTGTGGTCGGCTGATGGGGGGGATGAACCCCTGCGCTACGCATTCCGATTTGTTCGGATTAGGAAAATAAAATACGGGCATGCAATATGTTTATTATGATTTGTGTAAATTCGTGTTCATTCGTGGCTAAATGATACTATGCTGTTTTTCTGTATTTTTGCGCCAACAACGGTATTTCACCACGCACAACCGCTGGTGAGACCAAAAAGGAGGATTCTCCTTTATTGGAAGGTAAATGATACATGGCATCAAGCATAAAATTTTCAAATATTGACCTTAATGCCCTTGCACCAGTCTTCTTTTCAAATGCCTTTTTACTGATCTCTACTAATGCTTCATGAGAAAATTCTAACTTGGCTTCTTCCATTTCAAAGAATTTCTGATATTGCTTGACCAGGGCATTCTTTGGTTCTGTCATGACCTTGATCAGGTCGTCTTGCGTTAGCGGCATCAAAGGTGCAGTGATAGGCAGTCGTCCTATAAACTCTACAATCATTCCATAGTCAATAATATCCTCGACTTCCACTTTACTCAAAATGTCAGCAAAGGACTCTTCCCCTTTATCAACTTTTTTCGCATCGAACCCTATATTTACTTTCCCAATTCTCCTCCTGATAATATCCTCTATTCCCGTAAAGGTGCCGCCGCAGATAAAGAGGATGTCTTTCGTGTCCATTTGAATGTATTGTTGCTCTGGATGTTTTCTTCCACCCTGAGGAGGCACATTTGCCACTGTACCTTCTAACATTTTCAGCAATGCCTGCTGTACCCCTTCGCCAGAAACATCCCTTGTGATGGAAGGATTTGGACTCTTTCTGGCAATTTTATCAATCTCGTCAATGTAGATAATTCCCTGCTGAGCCCGATGAAGATTGAAATCCGCATTTCTTAACAAGGCCAATAATACATTTTCCACGTCTTCACCCACATACCCGGCCTCAGTGAGTGTCGTTGCATCTGCGATTGCAAAAGGAACATCAATTATTTTAGCGAGGGTACGCGCCAGGAGGGTTTTCCCGGAACCGGTAGGTCCTATAAGCAATATATTACTTTTTTCTATTTCAACTCCATCCTTACTGGAACTGGCAATCAAACGCTTATAGTGATTGTACACTGCAACGGCAAGTGTCTTTTTTGCCTTCTCCTGGCCTATGATATATTCATCTAATCGTCCCTTAATCTGTGAAGGCGCCGATATTTTTCCTATGGGTTTGTTCAGGACTTGTTTTTGATCTTTTTTGAGAAGTGCATGGCATGCCTCTACACATTCGTTACAAATGAAAATGTTCGTATCGCCTTGAATTAAACGATTTACTGCTTCATAACTCCTTCCACAAAAGGAGCAACTCATTTTATCACCACTGGCTTTTTTAGCCATAGATTCTTACCTCACAAATGACAAAGTGATATATCTGTAAAAATGTAAAATAATGTTAACAAACGATCTGATAAGATGCAAACTTTTTTTAATTGCTATTCTAATAACGACAAGATGCTTTACTAAACATAAAATATTCGCTTTATGGATATAATAATTAATATTTTATTGAATTTTAAACGTATTGTTGGTACTATTTCTATTCGTTTTGTATACATATCAAATTTATTGTGAGGAGTATCATGGCAAGCGGTTTTAGCGGGAAAAAAAAACATAGGCTGAACAGGAAGAAATATCTTTTAAAAAGACGCAGAAGAAAACACGAGGGCGTTTAATATTGAATCTTTGCATGTAAATAATCCAGATTACTTGTAATAGTTCAGCGACCTTAGACAGGATGAACAGGATTTACATGATAATTGTTTCATCCTGGATATCTTTTACTTTAAATCCTTAATTCATCCTGATTATCCTGTTAATCCTGTCAAAATTAATTTATGTTATTTTAATTATTTTCATGATGTCAATACCTAAAAACGGTAAATGTGTAATCCGTATCAACCCATAAATAAAAGTGGGACGGTGGTATTCAAGCCAGATAAAACATTCCTTTTATTTTATCGTTTACTTCTTCCGACATCTAAATCCTCTCGGATACCATCTCACGAACCTATTTCTTCATAGCCTCAATTCGGTACTTTTGTTTTTCCCTGAAATTATTCGGATTTTTCTCTGCGTTCTTCGCGCCCTTCGTGATGAACTATTAATTATTTTTCAAAATTGTATTTTTTGGACGACTCCACCACGAAACAGGAGCTTTGGTTGCTGCGTAGCTGCGCCAGGATGTATATACAAAATTAGTTGTTTTTTTAATCGTAATCATATATTATCCATCATTATTCAGCCATGAATTTACCCAAAGGAACATAGCGCGGCATAGCCGCAACCAAAGAACCTCTCTCTTTCCCCCCCCCTCTTTTTAGCTTACAGTTGGACAATTTTTTGCTGGACAAGTTGAGGAGTAATTGGCATACTAAAATTCATAATACCAATGACCGCAGTTTTAGAAGTAGAAAATTA
>JANLHY010000374.1 GCA_024653795.1 Candidatus Brocadiaceae bacterium
TTCAATTTCAAATCGATTACGATCTTTTTTTCTCGTATTTCTTTTAAATTTAATCACTTACAACGAATTGCTATTTAAACGTCCGGACAGCAGTGATAAAAAGAAGATTTTTTAGAATGGACTAAAAGCGTTTGGACGTTTCCAGCAGTTTCAGCAAGAGCCATTGGACACCCTGCGCCTTTTCCGGAAGAATTACCTCATAGATTAATCCAGCTATACTCTTTTAAAAATGATGTAGTTCTTGATCTATTTTGCGGAAGCGGGACGGCTTGTTTATCGGCTCTAAAGAGTGAAAGATATTATATCGGCTATGACGTTAATCGAGAATACGTTAATTTGGCAAATAGAAGGATTCAAGAGGTTATAAATAAACCAAATCAGAAAAACCTCCTCCTATAAGTATAAATATTATATACATCACCTAACCCGAACGAGTCGGAATCCGTAGCGCGGGTGGTTTATCCCCCGCCATTGGCCTGCCTGACGGCAGGCAGGCCGACCACAAGGGATCGGCGCTACATTTTTGCTAAAAATGTTAAATTTGGTAAGGCAATAAAATATTTTCATTTGATGATCTTACCTTGAGCATAATGAGTTATGCATGTCTCTATCATAAGAATTATTTTCAGCTACCGGATGCTGGTTACGTTCTTCCTGGGCATAAGCTCCGGCATTCCACTGCTCGTCACTGGCTCTACGCTTCAGGCATGGATGACCGACGAGAAGGTAAATCTTGCGGTCATCGGGATGTTCTCACTGGTCGGGCTTCCCTATACGGTCAAGTTCCTCTGGTCACCTTTCCTCGACAGATATGTACCTCCATTCCTCGGCAGGCGGCGTGGATGGATGCTCATCTCCCAAATCCTTGTCATGCTTGCCATCGGGTCATTTTATCTGGCGAGACCTGCTGAATCCCCATGGATTGTGGCCTTTCTTGCCGTGCTCGTGTCATTCTTCAGTGCAAGCCAGGATATTGTCATCGATGCCTATCGGCGAGAACTTTTAAGAGACGAAGAACTTGGTTTAGGTGCTTCCTTTGCTTCGAATGGTTATCGCATAGGCATGCTCATCTCCGGCGCATTTGCCCTGTTTTTAGCCGACCGCATCCCCTGGAATTACGTTTATCTGCTGCTTGCCGCTTCACTTTTCATCGGCATGATTACCACATTTTTAGGGCCAAACCCTGACGGACAGATAATCCCTCCAAAATCCCTGCGTGAGGCCGTTATCGAACCTTTTGCCGATTATTTTAGGAGGAGAGGGGCATTTGAAATTCTGGCGTTTATTCTGCTCTATAAAGTTGGCGACGTCATGGCGGCAAACATGACAATCCCTTTTATCCTGAAGATAGGATTTTCAAAGACTGATCTTGCCGTCGTTGCAAAGACGTTTGGCATCATCGCTATAATTGGAGGTGGTCTAGCAGGAGGAATTCTCCTGTTACGCATAGGGCTTCTCAGGGCGCTCTGGATATTTGGAATCCTCCAGGCCGGCTCAACCCTTGCATTTTCCGTGCTTGCTTCGGCAGGTCACAATTATTATGTCCTGGTGGCTACGGTCGCCTTTGAGAATTTCACCAGCGGGATGGGCGCTTCCGCCTTTATTGCTTTTATGGCGAGCCTTTGTAACAAGAAGTTCACTGCCACACAATATGCGCTTTTAAGCAGTCTTATGGGCATTCCGCGGGTGATTGTTGCTTCGCCCACCGGGTATCTGGCGGAATGGTTTGGGTGGGTTCATTTTTTCATCTTCTGTACCCTGGCTGCTATTCCAGGACTTATTTTCCTCTTCCGTTATAATACATGGCAAGAAGGGTCATATTCGCATATGAAAGCGACAGGTACTCAGGGAAATGACGAGCTTTCCGGCGAATCTCAACCTGCTATACATTCAAAAGAGATTTAAATAGTGACAAGTGACACGTGGCGAGTGACGGGTGTAATACCCCTTGCCACTTGACGCCCGACACTCGGCACTTGTTTTATTTTGGTTGCAGCTTTGCTTCGCTATGAAGTTCAGAGGCATT
Organism: Candidatus Brocadiaceae bacterium; assembly: GCA_024653795.1. Lineage (GTDB taxonomy): Bacteria > Planctomycetota > Brocadiia > Brocadiales > Brocadiaceae > Wunengus. The sequence goes on from JANLHY010000374.1 coordinate 2,027, forward strand.
CGATTACTCTTTCCACCGCCTCACCGATGTCGGCGGGGCTGTCAGCTATAGTAACACCGGCATTTTTCAGGGCAGTAATCTTTGAAATGGCAGTACCCTTGTTGCCTGAAATGATAGCGCCGGCATGACCCATGCGCCTGCCCGGAGGGGCTGTACTGCCAGCAATAAAACCGACGACTGGTTTTGTAATTTCCTGCTTTATAATTTCTGCAGCCTCCTCTTCTGCGCTCCCGCCAATCTCTCCGATCAATACGATAGCCCGTGTGTCTTTGTCTTCCTGGAACAGTCTGAGTATGTCCACGAAATCGGTACCTACAATGGGATCCCCGCCGATTCCAATGCATGTGGATTGACCAAGCCCTCGCTGCGTTAGCTGCCAGACAGCTTCATAGGTAAGTGTCCCGCTGCGTGAGACGACGCCCACATTGCCTGGTTTATGGATATATCCTGGCATAATGCCAATCTTACAAGCGCCGGGTGTAATGATGCCGGGGCAGTTTGGTCCAATAAGTCGAGTCTTCTTATTCGAGAGATATTTTTTTACCCTGATCATGTCCAGGGTTGGAATGCCTTCTGTAATACAAACTATCAATTCAATCCCTGCATCCGCAGCCTCCATAATAGCATCTGCTGCAAAAGGGGCTGGCACGTAGATTACAGAGGCATTTGCCCTAAAATTTGTTACCGCATCGAGGACATTATCAAAAACAGGCACGCCGTGGTGCGTTGTGCCACCTTTGCCTGGTGTAACGCCTGCAACCAGTTTCGTGCCGTATTCCAGCATCCGTTCGGCGTGAAAACTACCTGCCTGTCCAGTTATGCCCTGACATACGACCCGTGTGTCTTTATTAATTAAGATACTCACTTTGACGCCTTTACAACAAGACTTGCAGCCTCTTTCATATCTTTTGCGGAGATAATGCTGAGTCCGGAGTTTGCTAATATTTTTTTGGCAACATCAACGTTCGTCCCTTCCAGGCGCACAACCAGAGGGATGTGGATGCCTACTTCCTGAATGGCCTGTATGATGCCGGATGCAATGACATCACATTTCATGATTCCTCCGAAAATATTAATTAAAATAGCTTTCACTTTGGAGTCGGACAAGATAATCTTAAATGCCTGCGTAACCTGTTCCAACGATGCATCGCCGCCGACGTCTAAAAAATTTGCAGGCTCACCGCCGTGGAGTTTGATAATGTCCATGGTAGCCATGGCAAGACCCGCTCCGTTTACCAGGCATCCAATATTTCCATCAAGGCTAATGTAACTAAGTTTGTATTTTTTAGCTAATGCCTCAACAGGAGAGACGTCTTGATATTGGCTAATTTGCTCAAATTCCTGATGACGATATATGGCATTGTCATCAATATCCATCTTTGCGTCG
>JANLHY010000379.1 GCA_024653795.1 Candidatus Brocadiaceae bacterium
CAATCGCGCGGCTACTGTGGGGGCAAGGGGCTGTTCCAAGCTGACGGGGTTGATGAGTTCGTATTCGTCCTCCACTTCCGCCAGAAATTTTAAAAAGACAGCGTCGTCGGATATCAGCGTATTATTGACTCGCTTACAGCCTGTTGCGACCGGCTTCATAACGCCCACATTCAGCCCCCTGCTTCTGTGAAGGGCGGCCAATCCGCCTGCCACAAGGGTCTTCCCCACACCAGTATCCGTGCCTGTTATAAAATATCCCTTTGCCATGGTTATTTCTCCAGATTAAAATGAGTTATAATTAGGCCTTCGGCGACTTTTTATGCCACTAAGACACAAAGCCGCAAAGAAAAATCTTGGTGTCTTAGTAACTTTGTGGCTGGTTTGAAATTCCTGAGCATTAAATCCAAGAAAGTGCAGACAGGAATATAATCTGCACTTTCTTTTTGACTTAATCTCCACAATTCAAAATCACGCTCATAATCATCGGTTCTTAACAGCTATTTTGTGTCCCGGAGTCTTCGGTGACATTCGAAACATGCCTTTGTTAATAGGCCGCTATATGCCTGGAATGTTGCTTCTGTATCGCCAGTATCTGCAGCTTTCTGAATCTCCTGTACACCCGCATCGATTCTTCTCAGGTAGGAATTAAATTCTTCTTTTAACTTTTTAATTGCCTCTATATTGATTGGATCCAAGTCTTTTGAACGTTTATACCATGCATCGATATCCGGATTTCGCGGGAAAAAATTCTCATTTATCTGGTTTGCTTTTTCTGTAACTGCGGCAGCTTCCTGTTTAACGTACTTAAAGTTACCTATCAATATCCCTTCGAGGATATTAAGCATCCTCTTTTCAATCTCGACCATCAACCTTTTAGTAGGCAATTTAATATTTTCATGTTCGTGTACGGCACTAGCCCTTTCCTCTCCTGCAAAGGCTTTAGTACAAACCATGTTTGTTGAACCCACCAATCCTGCTACTAACAGACTCAAACTTAAACCTATCACCGTTTTCATATAAATACTCCTTTCGTACTTTAATAAAACTTAAAAATTTAAAACTTTATACAGTTCAATTTTTGGCGCCAAATACCTCCTTCCTGGAATGGTAACAGTTCAGCACCCCCACCTGACCTCCCCCATCGAGGGGGAGGAAACGTTTTTCCCCCGCCCCTGGTGAGAGGGGTTAGGGGAAGGGGGTGAACTAATACCTGGAATGTCATCAAAAATAAACTACAAAAAGTTAACACCTAAACAGAGACTTCCTTCGCACGCGGTTCAGTCATTGAAATAGGAGACAAAACCTGGTCTAACTGATCCACAGAGAGGAGTCCCCATTGTTGGATAATCTCCTTTACGGATTTCCCCGTTCTTATCGATTCTTTCACCACCTCAGCCGCCTTTGAATAGCCTATAATCGGATTCAAGACGGTAACAATCCCCAGACTCCGTATAGCATAGTCCTGACACCTTGCCGCATTTACGGTTATGCCGCTAACACATTTCTCATTAAATATTCTGACTGCATTGGTAAGGATAAGGACAGAATCAAGCAGTTTATATTGGATTACTGGCATCATAACATTAAGCTCAAACTGCCCCGCCTGTGCGGCCAGAGTAATTGACACATCATTGCCTATGACCGAAAAGCACACCATATTCATCATCTCAGGAATCACAGGATTTACCTTCCCTGGCATGATAGAAGACCCAGGCTGAACTGCTGGCAAGTCAATCTCTGCCAGTCCTGTATTTGGCCCGGAATTCATCAATCTCAGATCGTTAGCTATCCGGATAAGTTCTACAGACAGAGTGCGGAGGGCGCCTGAGAATTCCACAAACGATGCATTGCTTTGCATGGACTCGAATCGGTTTTTTGATTCCTTAAGGTCCAGATTTGTCATCTCCCTGAGTTTCTCAACTACTTTACCAGCATATTCCGGATGCGTATTGATTCCCGTACCTACGGCGCTGCCACCGATTCCCAAATCCTTTAAATTCTCACTTGCCTTTTCAATTCCTTTCGCTGCCTTAAGCAGTGATGCTGCATACCCGGAAAACTCCTGGCCGACACGGATAGGCACGGCATCCTGAAGATGTGTACGACCGGATTTTACAACCGAGTCAAATGATTTTGCCTTCTGGTTGAAAGTCTCAGTCAATGCATATAAATTCTTAATGAGTTTTTTAGACGATTGCAATGCCGCAATACGCATGGCGGTAGGATAGACGTCATTTGTGGACTGTCCGTAATTAACGTGATCGTTTGGATGCACCACCGAATAGTCCCCTTTCGTACCGCCAAGCATTTCAATTGCAATATTGGCAACAACCTCATTTACGTTCATATGGTGGGATGTTCCAGCGCCTGCCTGATACACATCCACCACGAATTGATCCTGAAACTCACCATTCAATATGCGATCACATGCCAGAATAACCATGTTGCCTATTCTGCTATCGAGACAGCCAATCTCTACATGCACCATCGCAGCCGCCTTTTTTATCTGCACGATAGACGTAGTAAACACCGGCTGAGAACTTTGGCCACTAATGGGGAAGTTCTCAATAGCCCTGGCAGTCTGCACCCCATAGTAAGCGTCTTTTGGGACTCGCATCTCACCCATATAATCTTTTTCTATGCGGAATGAGTCTGTTCTTTCATTATTCATAATTGAATTATACCTTTGGCAGTTGGCAGCAAATCCCCCCTCCCTTGATGGGAGGGGGCAGGGGAGGGTGATTTACCTTTTCCCCCACCTGACCTCCCCCATCAAGGGGGAGGAACTAACAATTTGAAATCCTACCCGTCAAACAAATTCATGCTTTTCAATTCTGGGGTAAAAAATTTACATTTTCAAAACCCCAATAATTTTAAATCTCTCAAACACTTCGTCCCCATGAGGGGCTTCCACTAATGCTTCGGTTAAATCACTGCCGGCAAAATGCATATTATAATGTGTGCCATCTGCCCACCGATCACTCCCTGTAGTCTCATACACTTTTCCTTTGTATGCAAAATAAGCAGGACGACCTTCTTTACCGTCGCACCTTGACAATTCCGCAGTTGTAAATATCTTTTCTTCCGCAGGTTTTTCTTCCACCATTTTTTCCCGTACCCCTTTTCCCTCTTTCAAAAGGCCGTATTTTTTAATATTGCTGTCTGCAATGGCCTGTATTTTGGCTATTTCGCCTTTGCCTCTCTCCGTGAAAAGATGCGCATAACGGCCTTGAAGTTTTAAGTATTCGTCTACAGGTTTGGGCGCATTGATTGTTTTTACCGATATGAGCTTTCCATCCTGATATTCCAGTATGGGATATAAACCTGTCTCCACGACAAGCTTCGCAATCTCATAGGTAAGTCCTGGATCGTGCCTCCAACCAAGAGGACAAGGAACAAATATCTGAATGTATTTAGGTCCCCTTATGGAAAGCGCCTTTTTTACCTTTTTTTGCAAATCTTTTGGAAAGGCAACAGACGCAGTAGCAACATAAGGAACATTATGGGCATTGGCTATTTCAGGGATATTTTTCTTCGGTCTGGGATTCCCAAAGGATTTCTTCCCTGCGGGACTCGTGGTAGTGCGTGAATCAAATGGGGTTAATCCACTCCTCTGCACACCTGTATTCATATAGGCTTCATTATCATAACAGACATACAGGATATCATGTCCACGGTCGAACATGCCCGATAATGAGGCCATCCCGATGTCCGCAGTAGCGCCATCACCGCCTTGTGATATAACCCTGACCTGGTCCAATTTACCTTTAATTCTCAGTGCTGCCTCTATTCCTGATGCAACGGCAGCCGCATTCTGAAACAGGGAATGTATCCATGGCACCCCCCAGGCAGATTCCGGGTATCGGGAGGTAAATACCTCCAGACATCCGGTAGCGTTGGCAATGATGACGTTTGGTCCTGTCGTTTCTACAACAAGACGGGCGCCCAATGCCTGTCCGCATCCTGCACATGCCGTATGACCAGATGAAAATAATTCCGTAACCATTTATTGGTTCCTTTGTAATGGTTTAGTTTTTTGAAAATAATTAGTAGAAAATAAATATCAAAACGTTGAAATCAAGATGCTCCCCTCTAACAAGAGGGGCTGGGGGTGTGTTAAGAACAGGATTACACACCCCTTAATCCCCTCTTTCTAAAGGGGAATGAAAAAATCCATCGTATATTTTTTTCTAATAATTAAATTGATACGTTCCTTTTAGATTTTTAAATCTATAAATTTCACATCTACCTGTGAGCCAGCAAGAGCGCCGTGTACTTCGAGGATCGATTTCTTCGTAATATCCCTTCCACCCAACCCCAGAACAAAGCCGCTGATCTTGGGCTGATTACCATGCCCACAAAAAGCGGATTTGACATCCGAAAGCAAAGGGCCTTCTTGTCCCAAAGAAATGGCCTTTTCAAGCACGGCAATTTCCCTCGCACTTTTTAATGCCTCATACACAATTTTTTTGGGGAATGGACGATGTGCAATTATCTTTAATAAACCCACCTTTTGACCGTCTTCTCGCAATCCATCAACCATTTCTTTGATTGTTCCAACCATCGAACCCATGGCGACAAAGACCTGTGTGGCATCTTCCAATCGATACTTTTCTATCAGGCAATTGACCTTTCTGCCAAATACCCGTTCAAAATCATCGGCAATCCCAGGAATAGCCTTCAACGCATCCATCATGGTTTGATGGATAGCATAACGTGTCTCTGCGTACGATTCAGGCCCCATAAGAACTCCCATAGAAATGGGCTCATCCGGATTAAGACAATGCACAGGTTTAAAATCAGGAAGAAATTTGTCTACCTGCGATTGTTCTGGCAAATCTACTACTTCGTACGCATGAGTCAGGATATATCCATCCATACACACCATGACAGGCAACATAATATTGTGGTCTTCGGCAAGCCGGTAAGCCATTAAATGCAGGTCGCACGCCTCCTGATTATTTTCCGCATAAAATTGCAACCAGCCAGCATCCCGCACCGTCACGGAATCCTGATGGTCATTCCATATATTAATGGGGCTGGAAACCGCTCGGTTGGCACAGGTCAAAACCACAGGCAGTCTCAAACCCGCAATACTATAAAGCACCTCGATCATGTAAAGCAGCCCTTGTGACGTGGTAGCCGTATAGGTCCTTACGCCAGTGGCGCTTGCCCCCTGGACTACAGAGGCAGCTGAATGTTCACTTTCAACATTAATAAATTCTGCATTGAGTTCTCCGTCAGCCACCATTTGTGCCAGCGATTCGACGATGTGGGTCTGGGGAGTTATAGGATAGGCAGAGATCACCTGTGCCTTGCACAATCGCACGATTTCTGCAACAGCATGGGAACCTTCAAGATATTGTCTCACGCCACCATTCCTCCTTTACCATTTCAATATCTGCAACGGGGCAGACAGCCGCGCAATTACCGCATCCTTTGCAATACTTGTAATCGGCAATATAGGTACACCGCTTATCACCGGAGATGCAACCTTCCGGACATACCATCACGCATAAACGGCAGGCAATACACTCCTTTTGAATAAAATGGGGCTTCTTACCAGACCGCCAGGTACCCGTTTTATTTGCCTTGCTTGTGCGCGGTTTTGAAGTAACAGGGATAATCACCTTAAATACCTTTCTTTATGTATTCGTATCCACGGCGGGCTGCTTCTGCATTCTTTTTGGCAACCTCACCTGAAAAACGCCCTAGAATTGCTTGTTGAAGTGCCTCTAATCCAAACTCGTTCGTTGCTGCTGCAAATGCGCCCAATATCGTTGTGTTTCCAATAGGGCGTCCCAAAACTTCTGTTGCTATATCATTACCAGGAACAGTAAAAACCTTGATATTTTGAATTGGTTTTGGACATTGCACCTTTTCATGGTGGTTAATAATGGCTATGCCGCCTGGTTGGAACCCTTCAAAGACGTCAAACCCACGCATTAAAGATGGGTCTAGCACTATTAAATAATCAGGCTCATACACCTGACTGCGCAAGCGTATCACCCGATCGCTGAGGCGTACAAAGGCATTCATTGGCGCCCCCATACGTTCAGCGCCAAAATGAGGAAAAGCCAGGGCATACTTGCCTCCTATAAATGCGGCGGTTCCCAACAAAGCCGCTGTTGTAATACCCCCCTGGCCTGCCCTTGCATGAATTCGTATTTCCTTCATAGTTTTTTATTCACCATATTCATCCACATGTCGTAGATACGCCCCTCACTCTCTGCCTC
>JANLHY010000405.1 GCA_024653795.1 Candidatus Brocadiaceae bacterium
TTCAATTTCAAATCGATTACGATCTTTTTTTCTCGTATTTCTTTTAAATTTAATCACTTACAACGAATTGCTATTTAAACGTCCGGACAGCAGTGATAATTCATAAAAACAATAATAACAAAACCACGTACCCACTTTCAACATTTGATCAGATGATGTTCAAAGATGTATCTGCATGAAAAACAGATTAAGAAAGACGAAACTGTAAAAAATGAAATACTGGAAATGTAATTTAATCAGGGGAGTTACGTGAAACAATTCAAAACAATTTGAGCTAACGCATCCAAAACTTCCATCAGGCGTGGCTTAGTTGCACCTTCGTCCTTGCCCGGTAATGGAATTTTAAGGGGACCTCTGAAAAGGGGAGCTTGCGATGGAGTTGATTGGAGAGGTAGCGTTCGTAATTGCTATCAAAGAGTTTTGGATCATTAACAAAAAGTATGAAAGTCGGAGGAGCTACGCTTACCTGGGTGGCATAATAAATCCTTGGAGACCTGGATTTCTTGCATGTCGGACGGTGTAAAGACAAGGCTTCTTGCAGCGCCTGGTTCAATTCAGAAGTTGTTATACGGGTATTGGCCTGTTCGTACAGTTCCAAAGCCAGATGTATCATTTCTACAACATGGTCATTATTCTTGGCGCTGATAAAAGAGACAGGTGTGAAGGAAAGTCCGGGCAAACACTTATAAATATAGTCATTAAATTTTCCCGTCTCAACACCCCGAACCAAGTCCCATTTATTAATTACAATGATGCATGGTTTGTTTTCAGAGACGATGTAATCGCCCAGTTTTTTGTCCACCTCGGACACCTTTAGCGTAGCGTCAATAAGAAATAGCGCTACATCTGCCCTGCGGATAGACCGTTCGGCGCGTGCCATACTGTAAAATTCTATAGAATCATGGACTTGTTTTTTCTTTCTTACCCCTGCCGTGTCGATTGCAAGGAATTGTTTACCTTCTATTTCGAACCGCACATCTACCGAGTCCCGTGTAGTGCCTGGCACTTCACTGACGATTACGCGCTGTTCCTTTGCCAGGGTATTGATGAGCGTAGATTTCCCGGCGTTCCGCTTGCCTACAATGGCAAGCTTCATGATGGGTTCTGTGGGATCTGATTCCTGGCACGGCGCTGGCAAAAGAGAAACAACCTTGTCCAGCAATTCAGACCGCCCAAATCCTTCAACGGCAGACATAGGAAGCGGACCACCAAACCCCAACTTATTAAAATCTGCCATTTGATATTCAAACTTCGGCGTATCCACCTTATTGGCAACGAGGATTACTTTTTTCCCCAGGCGTCTCAGTTTTTCTGTCACCATAATATCCAAAGGTGTCACGCCGTCCCGCACGTCTACTACAAAGAGAATTAAATCAGCCATGGAAAGTGCAGTTTCTATCTGGGCTTCTAT
>JANLHY010000419.1 GCA_024653795.1 Candidatus Brocadiaceae bacterium
GGTCGGCATTGTGCGGGGGATAAACCACCCGCGCTACGTATTCTGTTTTGTGTAGATTAAATGTAAATGTACGGGTTTTTCAAAGAGCTAAATTGTTACCGTTTTTTGTTGTCTTAATATTTTTCAAAATCAGGAGAAGGATCAATACTATGGGTTTAAATTGTGGCATCGTTGGGCTACCGAACGTTGGGAAATCCACCATCTTTAACGCATTGACATCGGCCAAAGCCGCCTCTGCAAATTATCCCTTCTGTACTATCGACCCCAATAAGGGTGTTGTTGCCGTACCGGATCAGCGCCTGGACAAAATAGCCGAAATAATCACGACTGAAAAGATAGTCCCTACGACCGTTGAATTTGTGGATATTGCCGGTTTGGTGAAGGGCGCCAGCCAGGGTGAGGGTTTGGGGAATCAATTTCTTGGTCATATTAAAAACGTCAATGCCATATTGCATGTAGTGCGTTGTTTTGAAAAAAGCGATATTATTCACGTGGAGGGAAGCGTACACCCGATCAGGGACATTGAAATTATTAATACGGAATTGATCCTTGCGGATATGGAAACCGTTGAAAAGCGATTGACCAAAAATGAAAAGCTGGTGAAGACAGGGGATAAAAATATTATTGCCTCCATCGATGTGCTGAAAAAGGTGCGAGATGGTTTAAATAACAGTAAGCCACTGAGGTTGTTAACTCTGACGGACGAAGAAAGGAAACACATCGAAGACCTGCATTTGATGACTGGAAAACCGGTATTATATGTCATTAATGTCTTTGATTACGAAAAGGATAAACAATATATCGATATTGTTAACGATTATTCAAAAAAGGAAAATTCCCAATGCGTGGTTATCTCAGGTGATATCGAATCAGAAATTGCCCAGATGGAACCACAGGAGAGAAAGACCTATTATACAGAAATGGGGATAGAGGAGTCTGGACTTGAAAAGTTGATCCGTGGAACGTACAGCTTGTTGGGTCTGATTACCTATTTTACGGCAGGCCCAAAGGAAGTAAAGGCATGGACGATTAAACAGGGAACCAAAGCCCCGCAGGCCGCAGGGGTAATTCATTCTGATTTTGAACGGGGATTTATCTGCGCGGAGACTTACAATTACGGCGATCTTATTGCCCTGGGTTCAGAACAAAAGGTCAAAGAAAAAGGACTTTTAAGACTTGAGGGAAAGGAATACGTCATGAAAGACGGAGATATCGTGCATTTTCGGTTTAATGTATAACTATGAGGAACATTCAACCCTTTTCAAGCCGTTCTCCTCGAACGATAATACTGCTTCTCCTAACAATTGTCTTCTTTTCCCTCGGAGGAATACCTATGGCATCAGCCCAGAAAAAAAGTATTCCCGCCCCTGAACTGACAGTCGGCGCTTCCTGGTTCAATGTTTCAAAGCCACTGACCCTCGCTGATTTAAAGGGGAAAGTAGTGCTTCTGGATTTCTGGACGTACTGCTGTATCAACTGCATGCACATCATTCCTGATCTCAAAAAATTAGAAGCAAAATACCCAAAAGAATTGGTTGTTATTGGAGTGCATTCGGCAAAATTTCAAAATGAACGGGAATCGGAAAATATCCGGCAGGCCATCCTTCGTTATGGAATTGAACATCCGGTAATTAACGACAGCAATTTCGCAATCTGGCAGGCCTACGGAGCCAGGGCATGGCCCACGCTTATACTGATTGACCCTGAGGGAAATATTGTAGGATCGGATACAGGAGAGGGACATTATGAGCTACTGGACAAGCTCATTGGGGAACTGATCTCCAGGTATCGTTCGAAAAATCTTATGAACGACAGGCTCATTCCTCTTTCATTAGAGAAATATAAACAGGGCCCGACCTACCTTTCCTTTCCAGGTAAAGTGCTTGCAGACGAGGCATCAAATCGGTTATTCATTGCAGACTCTAATCATAATCGGATTGTTATTACGAATTTAGAAGGCGAAGTCCTGGACATTGCCGGTAATGGTGAGACAGGCAGGGGCGACGGCACTTTTAAGGATGCAAGCTTTCATCATCCACAGGGGATGGCTCTGCAAGGGGATAACTTATATGTAGCGGATACGGAGAATCATCTCATTCGTAAGCTGGATTTAAAGGCAAAGACGGTCAAAACTATCGCCGGCACTGGAAAACAGGCGGCATTTATGGATACCGGCGGAATGGGAATGTTCTCTCCAGTGAATTCACCCTGGGACCTGGCTTACGTTGAAGGGAAACTCTACATAGCCATGGCTGGCGCTCATCAGATTTGGGTGATGGATCTGGAAACCACCGTATTCCAGCCTTTTGCAGGGAGCGGAAGAGAGGGGTGCATAGACGGTTTATTAGATAAGAGCGCACTTGCTCAACCCAGTGGCATCACTGCTTCTGGTTCAAGACTCTATTTTGCAGATAGCGAGGTAAGTGCAATTCGCTATGTGGATATGAAAGAAAATAGAGTGAAGACAATTGTCGGACAAGACCTCTTTGTCTTTGGCGATGTGGATGGGAAAGGGAAGGAAGTGCGTTTACAGCATCCCCTCGGTGTTGCAAATTATAATAATCTTATTTACGTTGCAGATACGTATAACCATAAAATTAAGATAGTAAATCCGGTTGATACTACGAGTATCACTTTTTCAGGGGATGGTCAGCCAGGATTCATTGACGGTAAAGAACCAAGATTCTACGAACCCGGAGGTCTCAGCTTTGACAATGATAAGCTATATGTTGCCGATACCAATAACCACGCCATTCGTGTGATAGACACGAAAACAAAAGAAGTGAGAACCTTGCAGATTAAAGGGCTCAAAATGGAGGTTTCAGAAAATACACTACAGTCTGCGATACCGCCATTTGCAAGGTTAACAGAATTACCCCTAAAAACCTTGAAGGCGGATTCGGAGATACAACTAACATTAAATATAAATCTTCCCAAGGGGTATCATATGAATCCCAATGCCCCGCTGATATATCATATCGATGCAGGCAGTGGCATTCAGGTTGAACAATCCAATCGGGAAGTGAGGTTAGAGAAGCCTGAATTGCCTTTAAAAATTTCTGGTAAGACAACGCCTGATGTACAAAGTACAGATTTAAAAATTTCTGTGAGCTTCTATTATTGCAGGGAGGATAATCAGGGTGCGTGTTATAGTGATGCCGTAATCTTGCGCCTGCCAATCAAGATCGATAAGAATACGGGGGATACTGCGGTAACTTTAGACTATAGGGTAAAATTGCCATAATTTTTATGCGAAAACTAACCTGCCTTTAGGTTGAGGGATAGGACGCCCTAGTTCTTTTGCAGTCTCGATCCATTCCTGAATAATAACTTCGACATTGGTAAGTGCTTCCTTATATGTAGCGCCATCAGCGGCGAGCGGAGCGAGTCGGTTGCATGGGCTTGTTAGGCATCATTTGATGCAAGCCTCTATAAATTTAACCCCTAGCGGAGTCAGGACGACGGCATCTGTACCCTTGTAAATAGTGATAGGTTCGTTTCCCATACTAATACCGCCCTTTAGTATTGCAGGTCCGATACACTGCATTCGCATTAGATTAAAAATACTGACCTGATATGTATTTTCATCAATACTAACCATCTTCATAATTTGCTCTTTTTTCAGGCTATAGTTGGTGATGTTGGCGAGGTCGCGAATATACCCATCTCTTTTCAATATTTCGTAAAAGTTATTTAGTATTACCGCTTCTATACCAGTGATATTTTTTATTATATCAATAAACCCGTATCGTAATTCACCATTAAACTGAGGATCCATGGCATTTGCCAAAAGGTGATTCCACATTTGTTGAATATTCTCGTCATTCTCAAGACTCCCTTCCTCAAAGATTGGTAGTGCCAGTTTCGGAGGAACCGCCTGAGTTTCTTTTACGCCCCGCTCTTTAAGAATCTTGTTCACATCATCTGACATCTGAACTAAACGCTGCCATCGGACAAACCTCAATTTATCGGTAATCATCCCAGAAACTTCTGCAATAGGCTCGTTAAATACCCTTGCAAAAAAACCTCCAAGTTTTTCTGAGGTCTCAAGAGATTTTTCCCCGAACTTGGCGACGCTTTGGACGGCTTTAGCTATTTCTTCTGCCTCGGGGTTTGCCAAGTCTCGCCCAAGCTCGTAGGCGGGGTACTGATTCTGCGTGACGGCCTTTGGAGTAACTTCGATATGGTCTATCACCTTGCGGTAGGTAAATATCCCAATCGAGATACTTAGTGCAAAGATTGAAATGATCAGACTCGCTCGAGATGAAGATTTCGACTCCAGGTTGTTTCGTGGCGACGAACGAAACCCTGAATTACACGGAACTGCTTGCTTGTCAGCTTTGACGTCGTGTTCCGGGATATCTTGTTTGTTCTCTGACACTGTCTGCACCTCCTGCAACCTGGCAGCTTCAACATTAAGTATACAGAAATAAATCCACAATAATTATAATATACAGAAAAATATTCTGCGTATTACAATATTTCCTGCTTTTACAGAATGGTATCATATGTGACAGCTTAATGACATTATGAACTTTTATTTTTCTTCCCACCTCAGCTAGGTAGGGTGGATTAAGGCGCTGTTTTTTGCGCCGAATCCACCTTTATTCTGGTGGGTTCGCTCCGCCCTTCGTACACTCAGGACAGGCTTAACCCACCCTACTCCCCATCTCCCATCTCAGCTTTGGTTCGCGGGCCGCTTTTACCTCGTCCGGACGGCCAATGGGAGTGGTTTGAGGGGTATTGTGTACTGTTTCCGGTTGCTGCTCAATGTCTCTAGCTATCTGGATCATGGCATCAGCAAAGGCATCCAAAGTCTCACGTGATTCCGTCTCTGTAGGCTCTATCATCATGGCTTCTTCCACAATCAGTGGGAAATAGATCGTGGGTGCATGGAAACCGTAATCCAGCAGTTTCTTGGCAATATCCAGCGCTGATGCCCCTTTTTCCTTTTGCTTCCTGGCAGAAATGACAAACTCATGCATACAAATCTTTCCGTACGGGATGTCATAATATTTTTCGAGTTTGTGTCGAAGATAGTTTGCGTTTAAAACGGCATATTCACCTACCTTGCATACCCCCTCTTTGCCTAAGGACAACAAATAGGTATAGGCTCTGATCATCATCCCGACATGTCCATAAAATGCCCTGACTCTACCAATGGAGTCCGGGTAGTTAAAATTCAAAACATATGTATTTGTTTTGTCTTTCTCTGTGTCCTCTGTGGTTAATGTATTTTTTATTTCTATTCGTGGGACAGGTAAGAAGGGTTTTAATTTCTCGGTGACGCCGATGGGGCCAGCGCCAGGACCGCCTCCGCCGTGAGGGGTTGAGAAGCTCTTGTGGAGGTTCAGGTGTAAGATGTCTACGCCCATATCGCCCGGCCGGGCTATACCCAGTAGGGCATTCATATTTGCCCCGTCACAGTAAACGAGTCCACCTGCATCGTGGGCAATCTTGCATATTTCTAAAATATCCTTCTCAAATAAACCCAGGGTATTTGGATTGGTAATCATGAGCGCCGCGGTATCACGGGTAAATGACTCTTTGAGTTTCTTTATATCTACAAGCCCTTCGGCATTGGATTGAATCGATTCGACTTCATAGCCGCAAAGTGCTGCAGATGCGGGATTGGTGCCATGTGCAGAATCGGGAACAATAATCTTGTGTCTTGTTTCACCCTTTTTCTCCATATAGGCGCGGATTATCAGCATGCCCGTTAATTCGCCATGTGCGCCAGCCGCAGGTTGTAACGTGAAGGCAGACATCCCGGAAATAGATTTGAGCATTTGCTCAAAGTCATACAACAGTGTCAGGATACCCTGACACTGCTCGATAGGTTGATAGGGATGCAATTTCGTGAAACCCTCCATACGCGCGGCTTCTTCATTAATCCTGGGATTGTATTTCATGGTGCAGGAGCCTAATGGGTAAAAATTCGTATCCACACAGAAATTCATCCGCGATATTCGTGTGAAATGCCGTACGACGTCGATCTCTGAAACCTCTGGTAATATTGCCTCCTGTTTTCTCAGCATTTTTACAGGGAGAAGGTCTTGTATAGATTTTTCCGGCACATCGCAAGCAGGCAGGCTAAAGCATCGCCTGCCAGGGGACGATTTTTCAAATATAAGGGGTTCAATTGGGTTCATGATTTTTACTGAAACTATTCTGCCACTAAGGCACAAAGACACAAAGACAAAAAAGACAGAACTGTCTAAAAAGTTCCATGAATCACCATTTGTACACAACCCGTAGGGGCAATTCATGAATTGCCCCTACATATGTTATGCGTATAAATACTTTTTGGATGGCCCCGACATTTGCAACGGCACAAAATTCAGGGTTCAGGTTACAAACCTGAACCCGCTGTGAAAGTCTGCTTCCATGGTTTAACTTATTTGCGTGAGTTCTGCAACCAAACGGTCAATCGATTCCCTGGTTTTTGTCTCCGTTACGCACAGGAGCAGGCTATTATTTAATTCGGGATAAAATGCGGAGATGTCCAATCCGCCAATAATCCCTTTTGTCAGAAGATATTCATTAATTTTGTTTATGCGATGATTGCTCCGGGCTTTTAATACAAATTCATTGAAAAATGGTTTCTTAAATGACGGCTCAAAAATATCCAGTGCAGAAAGTTTTTCGCAGGCATAATGGCTCTTCTGCAGATTAAGATTACCCAATTCCGCTATACCCTTTTTCCCTAATGCACATAAATAGATGCACGCCCTTAATGCAAGAAGCGCTTGATTGGTACAGATATTAGAAGTTGCTTTCTGCCTTCGGATGTGCTGCTCTCGGGCCTGCAGGGTGAGGACGAAACACCGCTTCCCAGTACTATCAACCGTCTCACCTGCGATCCTTCCCGGCATCTTTCGGAGCAGGTCCTTTTTAACGGTAAAAAAACCAAGATACGGGCCGCCGTAATTCAAATAATTCCCTAAAACCTGTCCCTCGCCAACGGCGATATCGGCGTTGTATTCACCCGGTGGTTTCAGTATGCCCAGAGAAATGGGGTTTACACAGGCTATAAAAAGCGCATCGTACTTGTGAGTAATATTGGAGATGGCTTCCATGTCTTCGATACAGCCGAAGAAGTTTGGATTTTGGATGAGGACGGCAGCGGTTTTGTCGTCCACCGCCTTTTCTAATTGGTTGATATCTGTTATTCCTTCAGGCGTGCCTATTTCAACAATTTCTGTCCCAAAACCTTTTAAATAGGTTTTGAGCACCTGCCGGTATTCAGGATGGATCGCCCGTGAGCAAACGACCTTGTTCCTTTCTTTCAGGCGAATAGATAAGAGTGCGGCTTCCGTCAACGCAGTTGAGCCGTCGTACATGGATGCGTTGGCAACGTCCATGCCGGTCAGTTCGCACATGAGCGTTTGGAATTCGTAAATTACCTGAAGTGTGCCCTGGCTTACTTCAGGCTGGTAAGGGGTGTAGCAGGTATAAAATTCGCTCCTCGATGCCAGATGATCCACAATAGTCGGGATGTAATGTTCATAAGCGCCAGCGCCTAAAAATGAAATGCAATTGCCTGTACTGGTATTCTTATCGCTTAAATCCTTTAAAGCTTTTAATACCTGCGGTTCAGAAAGACCATTGGGCAGCGGTAAGGAGAAATTTCGCAGAGATTTTGGGATGTCCTCTAAGAGCGATTCAAAAGAAGATATTCCCATCTCTTTGAGCATTATTTCTTTATCACGTTCGGTATTTGGGATGTAATCCATACTATTATTAGTTAGCAACTTAAATTAGGCTGCCAGAAGCAGCGACTTTTAAGCTCCCCTCTAGAAAGAGGGGCTGGGTGTGTGTTGCAGAAAATTTACACACCCCTTTCTCCCCTCTTTTTAGAGGGGAATCCAAAAGATTGAAATTCCTGATCGTTAAAGAACCAATTACTGATGTGATAGAAATTGAAGCAAAAAAGGCGGGGACAATCAATGAAAAAAACATTTTATCGACGGTGACTTATTAGCTTTTGTGTAACAGTTCACGTATAAGAGTTTAATGGCACAGACAACCCACTAAATCCCCCTTAGACTTCGTCGTGAGCGCTCAGTCGAACGAAAAGGGGGCGAGGGGGTTGTGGTTTTACATTTATTTCGCATCTGTATCCCTATTTGTCATTTTGAAAGATGCGACCTCATGCCACGATTTTAAACTAGCCGAAACATTTCGGTTCAATCTGCAAGATTGAACCAGCGAAATGGAAATGTTTGGGTTCAGATTGCAAACCTGAACCCGCTCAAAGTCCCCATTAATAAGGGGGAACGAGGGGGTTGTTCGTCTTCGACCAGTATATGTCTGGCTTCGGGCATTAAACCAACTTTCCAGACTCAAACAGCAAGATTAAAGGTCTGAACCTATTTCTCTCACCTTGCTCATTGCATTGTGCGCCTGAACTCTATCGTTAGCAGAATATTTAAAATTTACCTGTTGCGTGTTGCGCAAAATGTTTTATAATTGTTTACGTGATTAAATCATTCAGGCACAAAGGACTTCAGAAATTCTTTGAGACGGGTAGTACCGCAGGTATTCAACCTGCTCACAAACAAAAGCTTAGAATGCGCTTGGCAGCGCTGGATACCGCAACCATGCTTGAAGATATTGATTTACCAGGATTCCGTTTGCATCCACTGAAGGGAAAGATGCAGGGATTATGGGCAATTGATGTAAGTAAAAATTGGCGTATCACTTTTGATTTTCAGGAAGGCGATGTATATGTTGTCAACTATGAGGATTATCACTAATGATTATGTATAACCCACCACATCCAGGCGAGTTTATACGGGACGTTTACCTTGAGCCTCTTGGAATAAGCTATCGTACCGTAGCAGCAAAGCTCAAAGTTGCTCCTTCTACATTCAATCGGCTCATTAAAGGACAAAGCAACATCAGTTCTGAAATGGCGCTACGTCTTTCAAAGACACTTGGACGTACGCCTGAAAGTTGGTTAATAATGCAAAACAACTATAATCTTTGGCAGGCAAGGCAAACAATCGACCTTGATGAAGTAGAAGAGTTGGTAATCGCCTAAACAACAGCTTCAGCACATGCACGTTAGACCATAGAATTATTTCGCTTGATAATGCAAAAAATCTGCGAATTTTTGCTATGGAAAATCTTTTTCGCTTGACAAACGCCTTCTAATGGGTGACCCCGTTGTCCCGAATGGTAGGCGATGCCTACCCTACCCGGCTGATGTGATAGAAATTGAAGCAAAAAAGGCAGGGACAATCAATTAAAAAACATTTTACCGACGGTAACTTATTAGCTTTTGTGTAACAGTTCACCCCCTCTCCAACGAATTTGTTTCATAATTATTCAGTCGAACGCCTGAAATCAGCGGTGTAGTCGCACCGCGTCTGCTGAATTTGATTGTTAGGCATCTAAAATTTCCTTTACCTCTTTTACCAAAATCGGCAAATGATTTTCAACCGCCTTCCAAACAATCATCTCATCTATGATATCATACCCGTCGTTGTGTAATCGGACTGTTTTGATATGCCTTGAAGTCCATCCCTTGAGTAAAAATTTGTATCTCTTCTGCTGCCTGAAGAATATCAATAAGGCTTTTTCTTTTCTCATCGTTCATAAACAATAGTCCTTGTCTTCTCGACTCTTTCCCTGAAAACAGGGTTTCTGAATGGTTTATCTACAACAAGATCAACTTCCCGCCCAAATAACTTCTCCAATTGCTCTTTTAGCTCAAAGTATTTCTCAAAAAGGTCAACGTTTTCATCCGAATCAAAAACTACCAGTATGTCAACATCACTGCTTGGTGAAAAACTTTGAGTCAAAGCCGATCCGTAAAGACCGAGACGTTTTACTGGTAATAAACGACAAATACGTTCAATTTCCGGTTTGAGTTTTATTAAATCAATCATAGCACTATTATTACTTCTTATTGAGAATTATTCAATTCATTTCTGCTTAACGCCTGAGTTTAGCCGCTTGCGGGCTGGCAAGGTTAGACCCACTTACCAGAGCCTTTGCCAGCAAGGGGTGGTTGAAAATCGCAAGGGTAGCAAGTCGGCTACAACGATTTGTTGGGCGGCTTGGTGGATTTAAGAGTGTCTCCATAAAAAATAACTTCAAACAATTCCGTAAAAATTATAACAAGTTGGTTTCCACCAAAAGTTTTGTAATAACGACCAAGATTGAAGCCGTTGCAATAAATAATAAACCGCGTCTAAACATGGTTTCGGCGACCGCCAAAAAATTTGACTTCTGTAATAATATCGGTTCATTGTATTTTGCTTTGGTAATATCATTCAGTATCCGGTCAATCGTTTCCACTTTATCTGCCTGAATGTTTTCCATTAAGTCATCCACATTGGGCAATGCTAAACCGTAACTTTGTCGAGCATTAACGGAATAATAAACAGCTACGAAAAAATGAATAAGTGTTAAGCTGTATAATAGACCAACAAATAAAGTTATAGTACTGGGAATTGTCCAAGTTTTACTGTCAAAAAGGACCGGTAGTGCAGCAACAATAACGAGGGATAGCCCTAAAGCTGCTAGGAACACTTGAGCTTTACCCTCCAAATATTCTCCTCGTTTTACTTCTGATTCGTAGACCTGTTTTGTAAGCGTTTCAACTTTACTAATATCATCTTTTTTCTTAGCCAAAGATTCACGAATAGTTGTTTCTAACAAATCAATTTGAGCTTCTCGGTCCTTCAAAATATTGGCCTCAATAAATTTCCTTGCCACATATGCTTCATAAGGAGGCCAAATGAAGAAAGCGATTTTCCGTAGGTATCGTTTCATCTAACGCCTGGTCTTATCATATGAAATTAATAAGTCACATAAAGTTTGTGCAATAGGAATGTTGTGGGGTTTTTGCAACCATCCCCATTCCCCATTTGGATTAATCTCGATAAAATAAAAATTCCCTTCATGTTCAATGAGATCAATAGCACCGAAGATAAGTCCAGCCGACCTTACATATTCTCTGCACTTCTCCTCTACATCAGATGGTATTTCTACAAGCGTAAAGTCGATGTCATCTTTGATAACTCTCCAATCAATCGATGCCTCTCTTTCGGCTTTATATTCAATCTTGACAGAAAATATAGCTTCTCCAATGACTGTGACACGGTAATCAACTTTTGGGCTCAAACATTGCTGGAAGATAGGGTGGTCATTGGGGTCAGGTCATTGGGGTCAAACCTTCATTATTCAATAACCAATTTCTCTTTTAACACTTCAATCTCTTTCTGAAAATTTGCATCTCTTTTTATTCTGGCCTCTACCCCCTTTAACGCCTCACTTACTGTTGACCCTTTTATCCTGAAATATCTCCCTATTTCTACGTTCTTTTCGTTACTCAATATCTTCGATAAATATATCGCTGCTCGTCTTTCCTCTTTCCCTTTGCCCTTTTTGAGTAACTCTTCTTTCTTCTTTGCATAATAATTACAACATACTTTTATAACCTTATCTATGGATACTTTTTCCCGGAGCCTTTTCATCTGAGGAATCTCTTCATCGGGTTTCATTCTATTCAATAATCTTCTTATCGTTGTTTTAAATTTTTCACTGCCAAGAATTATACCAGCTTCTACTTCCTCAAATGGGTTATTTTCTTTATTTATACCTGCCTCTACAAATTCTCTATATGCCTTCATTGCCGTATTTTTTGTCTTTGAAAAGTAGGAAAGGGTTCCTGCGGTATCTACTAAAGAAGTTTCCTCTTTGCATGTACCCATATATTCCCTATAGCTTGTCCATCTGTAATTTTCTGGGCTTTTTACTATTCCAGCCCGTACTGGATTTAAATGAATATATCTGGTTAAGACGATCAAATAGGTCTCTTTGTCCACAAGTATCCCCTTGAATCTCCCCTGAAATAAGTGTCCAAATCTCTTATGCCTCTTGTTTATATAAACCGTATAGCTTGTATTTATATTCTGCATTATCTGAGAGATGTTTGCCTTTGGTGTTTCAAGAAAAAGGTGATAATGATTTTCCATCAAGGCATATGCATGGAGGAGATATCCATACCGTTCTTTTGTTCTTCTGAGTATCTCTAAAAACTTTTCCCTGTCTTTATCATCAAAGAATATCCTGTCTCTCAGATTACCTCTTGATGTGATATGATAAAAAGCACCTTCAAATTCTATTCGTAAGGATCTTGCCATGGTTCTACATTTTATCTACTTCTCATTGCTTGTCAATTGAAATATGAAGGTTTGACCCCAAATTTCGACCCCAAATTTCCCACAACGTTATGGTCTGCGGCGGGCCCGCGCAGATGTTTGCACTGGCGCGGTGCTGATGGCCCGTCCGCAGCACCTAGCCCCAGTTTACAAGTTGTAAAGTAAAAAACGAAGCAAGGTGTTATGTATTGGAGGTTTACGACGACAAGAAATGTATTACCCTCTTTTCGTGTTG
>JANLHY010000444.1 GCA_024653795.1 Candidatus Brocadiaceae bacterium
TTACTTGCCAATGTATTTGAAGCAGTTATAGCCGCAATATATTTGGACGGCGGCATAGAAGCAGCTTACAATTTTACCATAAAACATTTAAAAAAAGAAATTGACCTCGTTTGCAAAAATCAGCACGATAAGAATTACAAATCTATACTTCAACATTACAGTCAAAAGGAATATGGCATTACACCTAATTATCGAGTCTTGCAGCAAATTGGACCCGATCACGGGAAGTCTTTTGAAGTAATAGTCTCAATAAAAAGTAATGAATACGGGAAAGGATGGGGCAAAAGTAAGAAGGAAGCAGAACAATTTGCTGCAAAAGAAACTCTGAAAATTATAGTTCCGGATTTAATGAAAGAAATGGATAGTTAACTTTACACTTAAAGTAAGAAAAAAAATTTAGGAAGGAGATTCGCTGTGGCAAAGAAGATAAACAAGAAGAAAATCGTTGGTGTCTGTCCTGCAGGTATTCAAAAAACCAAGTGTCCGGGTATTAAAACGACAAGACAGTTGCGGGTTATGTTATTGACAGTACAGAGAGAGAATAACGTCAATACAGATCAGGTAGGGAAACTTCGAACGGCATTAAAAGAAAGGAAAATACGAGGGATTACCGTTGACTGCAAAACCTGTAGCTATAACACATCTGCAAGTTCTAAATAAGGATAGTTTAGGAGTTGGCTCATTTCTGATGTGATAGCATCAATTTCTTCATCTTTTAAATCTGGGTTAAATACGTTGAATTCTTTATCTTCTTTTGGAAAATACAGTGTGATAATCTCCTCTCCATTTTCTTTTTTAAAGGATTTCAATTTAAATATTTTTTTCCGTATCAGATAAAGCGCCAGCACATATCGCAGATTTCTTTGATTTGGTTCGTTTTTCCCCTCTAATCTGTTAAACATATCCAGAAAGACTTCATTATTTACAAACTTTTGGACAGGTTTATCTCTTTTCGGCGCTCTCGTTTTCCAAAATGAAAAAAGCCCATCTCCATTATCCTTGCTCCAACATGAAGCACAATAATCTTTTCGTATGAAGATATTATTTTCATCAAAAAGCGCAGAATAATACTCTTCATCTTCACAAAACTCCTTGCTGCAAAGAATGCATCCCCTGGAACCCTTGTTTATTTTCCATTCCATAGATTATCCCTTTATTATCTTCTGGACTTTATCTTGTATTTCTTTAAAAAACGTTTTTGCTTTCTTCTCAGCGTGGCTCAATTCATTTTGTGTCTTTTCAACAAGACTCCGATTCTTAATCGCAGCAAGGTTAATATCCACATTTAATTTTGCGCATTGAAATGCTGCCTCAGCCAAAAACCCAGACACTCCAACATCTGATATCAGATTCGGATTTGCAATATCTACCAATTCTCGCGTCAGTTCCAGT
>JANLHY010000495.1 GCA_024653795.1 Candidatus Brocadiaceae bacterium
CAGACAAGATTTATACCGTCAGAGGTTATTATCCCTGTGCAATCTGCAGATGCAAAGTTGCTTGAGGAGTGGCTCAGTGAAAGGAAGGGAAAGAAGGTGGAAGTGATATATCCTCAACGTGGGGATAAGGTGAGGCTTGTTGAAATGGCGCAAAAGAATGCCGAAAATGCCTATCTGGTGTCGCGTGTTCATGAAGAGGACTTTGCAAGGACGTTACACAGCCTTAAAGAAACCTTAAAACTTAGACAAGTACCGGAACGTATCGAGTGCTTCGATATTTCCAATATATTTGGCAAGCAGGCCGTAGGGTCTATGGTTACCTTTGAACGTGGGAAGCCGAACAAATCCAGATATAAAAGATTTAAGATAAAAACCGTTGGCCAAATAGATGATTATGCCATGATGTATGAGGTGTTAACAAGAAGATGCAAAAGAGCAGTGGAGGAAGGTGATTTGCCCAACTTGATTATGGTGGACGGCGGCAAGGGTCAGTTGGGAGTGGCTTTGAAAGTATTTGAGGAACTGGCAATAGGCAATGTTGACTTGATTGCCCTGGCAAAAGGCAGAACTGAAAGTGTTATAACAGGTGAAAAAATTGGCGAGCAGGTCTTTTTGCCTCATATATCAGAGCCAATCATGCTCAGTCCGTCTGCACCTGAACTCCTGTTCCTTGATAAGGTTCGTGACGAGGCGCATCGCTTTGCAATTACTTATCATAGAAAGCTACGGGATAAGGAGTATTATAAATCGCCATTGGATGATATTCCAGGAATCGGAGCAGCACGTAAAAAGGTATTGATGAAGTGCTTTGGCAGCATTGAGGGCATACGAAACGCCGCAATCGAACAATTAATCGAAATCAGTAAACTGCCGCCAAAGCAGGCAAATGAGATATTTAATTATTTTCACAAGACAGAGGCGGTGACAAATTAGCCACGAATGACACGAATTGACACGAAACAGTTCGGTTCAATCTCTTGCTGGTTCAGGCTTGTAGCCTGAACCGAAACAGTTCGGTTCAATCGAGGACGATTGAACCAGCATAAATCCCCCTTGGCAAAGGGGGGACATAGAGGGATTTGGTAATTAGTGTATATTCGTGGCTACGTGGCTAAACAATATTTGGAAATGTGTATATGACAAAAGCAGAAATTATTACTATAGGGACTGAAATCATTTCAGGACAGATTGTGGATACAAATGCTCCTTATATTGCTCAAAATTTGTCGGAAAAAGGAATTCATGTACTGTTCCAGACATCGGTCGGTGACGATAAGGAGTTGTTAAAGTCCGCCTTAAAAATTGCCAGAGATCGGGTAAGTCTGATTATTACGACAGGGGGGTTAGGTCCTACGGCAAATGACATAACACGCGAGGCCGTCTCAGAATTCTTTGGTATTCCTCTTGTACCTGACAAAGCAGCTTATGCTCGTATCCAGAAAATTTTAAGAAATCAATACATAAATAAGCAGGATAAATATAGGAAACAGGTAACAGTTCACCCCCACCGAAACCTCCCCTCTCCCCCTTTCTCCCCCTCAGTGAGGGGGACAGGGGGAGGAATACAAGGGGGCAATGAGTACTCCCCGCCCCTGGTGGGAGGGGTTAGGGGAGGGGGTAAATCGTTACGGAAACAGGCGATGATTCCTGAAGGCGCTCTTGCTATCCATAACGACAATGGAACAGCAGCGGGATTTGCTCTTAATCGTGGCAATACTGAGATCGTCTGCTTACCAGGCGTTCCCCGGGAAATGCAGTCCATGTTGAATAAATATTTGGAGATTTATACTAAAAATCACAATTTAGAGGGAAGATGCACATTGTTAAGGGATTTGCATACCTTTGGCATTTGTGAGCCAGATGTTGATTCACAGATGAAGGCATATACGGGGAGAGAAGAACAAATTAAAGCAATGACACTGGTACATGATGGCATCGTCACTATCAATATCATTGCATCATCTACAGACAGAGAAAATGCAAATAATATATTGGATGAGGCTGAGCAGGATATTCGCAAAAAACTGGGTCACGCGGTATTTGGAGTTGGTGGTGAAACGCTTGAATATACAGTTGCTACACTCCTGAAAAAATATCATAAAACGTTAGCCGTTGCTGAGTCCTGCACGGGGGGATTGGTTTCCGATAAACTTACAAATATTCCAGGTATCTCTGAGTATTTTATGGAAGGTGTCGTTGCCTATAGTAACAAGGCAAAGGTTGAAATCCTGGGCGTGCCTGAGGATCTCATCGGAAAGCATGGCGCTGTGAGTCCACAGGTGGCAAGGGCTATGGCAGAAGGTATAAAAAAAAGGTCTTCGGCAGACATTGGTGTTGGTATTACAGGTATTGCCGGCCCTGCTGGCGCAACAAAAGAAAAACCTGTAGGGTTGGTTTATATAGCCGTAATTGTGGATGATGTTGCTGAGGTAAAAGAATGCAGATTTAGAGGTTCGAGGATAGACATCAAAAATTTCTCAGCAAATACTGCATTGAATATGGTGCGGCTTAAATTCATGGATAATTGCTAATTGGTAGCACTTATAACATCGTGAACTTAATCGAATATAAAGGAAGGCATGGTTAACGGAAGGAGTCCGTAGGGGCGGGTTTGAAACATACCCTTACAAAGTCCATGGCTATACTGTTCTATGAAACCTTAAATGCTGTGTCTACTCAGGGTTACTTCGCTTATCAGCCGGTATATACGGAATCAGTCCTTTTTGATAGGACACTTCTTGTATTTCGCGCGGCAATGTGCGGACATCCATTACAAAGCCATTAAGTGTAATCATCCAAGCGAGAGGATTATCATCCAACATACTTGGTAAACACCAGTTTGGGTCGAGTTGTACCATGTTCAAGGAGTCACGAACAACTTTCTCCCTTGCTGAGCCGGTGCTTTTACTAACACCAAATCTATCGCATAAGTCAGCAGCGCTTACATAGGGCTTCTGGTTTTTATCGAAAAGGAAGTTCACAAATCCCAGTGCGTAGATAATGCCACATGCCCAACTCGTGAGATCACCCTTTACTAAAGGAGTGAGACGTTTGCGACACATGGCAGCAGTTGCGCGCCGTGCTAAA
>JANLHY010000515.1 GCA_024653795.1 Candidatus Brocadiaceae bacterium
TAATGAATAACGAATATCGAACAAGGAATTTCGAATTATGAAGTTTTCTTATCCTTCGACATTCATTATTCCTTGTTCGATATTCGATATTGGACTCCATGTAAAAAATATCAAAAACAACTTAGCGCTTATGAGGCTTCGCCTCGCTAGACTCTAGAACCCTCTATTGCCGACTTTATCCCTTCATACTTTTTTGCCAGTAATTGTGTATAAATGCTATAGGTAAGCGTATTTTTAACCAAAGAAGAGACCTCTTTATCCATGTCTACATTATTGCCATCATTTCGTACAGTTTCACTCGTATCTTCCTTTGAAATTACAATCTTTGGTTGCAAAGTATCAAATTTATTCATGGAGTCTTCGTTCAGTGCCTTTTCAAGCTGATCCGCAAAGCTCACTTCCATCTTCTTATAACCTGGGGTATTTACATTGGCAATGTTATTTGCAATAACTTTGTGTTTTATTGATGAAACGTCCAACATCTTCTCTAATAAAGTAGCACTTTTGTCTATACCAATGTTCATGGTTTTTCTCCTTCTATACTTCATTGCAAAATAAATGCCATGTACTATATAATCGCTACATCTCTGATTATATTACCTAATGGATTGACAATAAATAACATGAACAACTCCGTGTTGTTGTGCCATCAGGGCTAAAGCCCCAGTATGACGTGTACCCACTAACCCCAGCCTTAAGGCTGGGGTTAGTATTACACTACCAGTCACTACCAGGCAAAATATTCATCCCGCACAGGAAACACTTTCCCTTTCAAAAAAAGGTTTTGACTCTGCATCGTATTTATGGAGTTTATTCCTTAACGTCCTTGTGGTAATTTTAAGTAATTCTGCAGCCCTTGTTTTATTTCCACCAGTTTTTTCAAGTGTGTTATAAATTAAGTCCCTTTCCACATCCTCAATAGCTTTTCCTGCGGCCGATGTGTTTCCAGACCGCTCCACATCTTGATGGGTAAAAAGGCAGTTAAATTGCTCTAATTGCAGCGCCTCATGCGATCCCATGACCACCGCTCTTTGTATAATATTTTTTAATTCCCTTATATTTCCCGGCCAATTATACTGACACAAATAATCCATAGCTTCTTTATCTATGGATTTCGCAACGGCATTATTTTCAAGGCTATATTTTCTGAGATAATAATCCACGAGCAGTGGTATGTCCTCTCGTCTTTCTCTTAGAGTCGGCAAATAAATTGGCACGACATTCAGGCGGTAAAAAAGGTCTTCGCGAAATGCGCCTTTTCGGATTTCATTCATGAGATTCCTATTTGTAGTCGCCACAATCCTTACGTCAATTTTTATCGTCTTTTCACCCCCTACCCGCTCAATCTCTTCTTCTTCAAGAACCCTTAACAATTTGGCTTGTATATTAGAAGATATTTCACTGATCTCATCAAGGAGCAGCGTGCCCTCGTTCGCTAATTCGAAACGTCCTGTATGTTTTGAAATGGCTCCGGTATAAGCCCCCCGTTCGTGTCCAAACAGTTCACTTTCCAGGAGAGTTTCAGCCAAAGCTGCGCAATTAACACGAATAAAAGGGTTTCCACATCGAGGACTATGAAAGTGGATAGCACGCGCAATGAGTTCCTTCCCCGTGCCACTTTCTCCTTGAATCAAAACACTTGCCTTACTCTGAGCAATCTTCTTAATCTGTTCATATATCAGGGACATCTTGGAATTGCGGCTAAACACAGGATTTAATTTTTCATCAATATTTGAATTAGATCTCCAATACCTGTTCTCCGTAATTAACTTTTGCCGTTCATTCACCCTTGAAATTAAGAGTTCTATCTGTTCTGGTGAAAATGGTTTTATAATATAGTCGTACGCCCCCTTCTTCATTGCCTCTACCGCAGTCTCTATCGTTCCATGAGCCGTCATAAGGATCACAACCGTTTCAGGAGAAATGCTTTTTACCTTTTCCAGAACCTCCATGCCGCACATTCCTGGCATTTTCATATCAAGAAAAATTACATCATAAGCTTCTTTACTTATCCTGGTTATCGCCTGCTGGCCATTACTTACAGACGCAACTTCATATCCGCCCCTCATTAGTGTTTCATACAGATATTCCCGTCCTAATGAGTCGTCATCTACTACCATTATCTTTTCAACACTCATTTTATTCCCCTGATGAATTATAGAATTTTAAGTTATTCCGTTTAAGTCCCCCTTAACAAAGGGGGATTCTCTAGGCATCATGATAAATATTGTGGCATCAATGCTTCATTTTGGGAATACATATCGCCAAAAGAATCGGTATCGTAAATATTATTTTTCGGCAAGTTAATAGTAAAAGTGGTGCCACTCCCTTCTACACTCGCTACAAATATTTTGCCGTTATGCGCCTCAATGATCTTGTTCACGATTGCCAATCCCAAACCAGTCCCTTCTTGTTTTGTCGTAAAAAATGGATCAAAGATTTTATGAACAAGTTCCTTTTTGATGCCAACCCCGCTATCCTTTATTCCGACTTGTATATCTTCATTACGGTAATCGTCTCCCAATGCACATGTAAACACGGTTAAATCTCCCCCGCACGTCATGGACTGAATCGCATTTAAGCACAGGTTTAAAAAAGCCTGTTGTAACTTTTCGGGATCGCACATTACAATATCATTATCTGAATTATATTCTTTTTGAATGCGAATATTGTCAATACCCTTTTGTCTTATATCCTCAGCCACAAAGAAAAGGGTCTTATCCAATATCTCTGAAATGCTATTGTCCCTAAACTTCAATTTGAGAGGCCGGGCAAATACCAGTAACTCAGTCACCGTCTTATTTAAATTTTTTGTGCCTTGTATAATATTCTTTACTAACTTCTTTCTTGGATCTGCATCTTCGAAGTCACGCGCAAGTAATGCAGAAAACCCTTCTATCCCATTCAAAGGATTACGAATTTCATGGGCAATACATGCTGCCATAGCGCCAATGGCGGCTAATTTATCCGCATTTCTAAGACGCATCTCCAATTCTCTAATTTCAGACAAGTCTCTAAATACCTCTACCGCTCCTATAGTATTTTCATTGGCGTCTTTAATTAAAGACACACTGCTTTCTATCCATTTTAACACCCCTCGAATCGTTTCTATCTTTCGCTCTACATCTATACAATTCCTTCTTTTTTCAAGCGCCAAGAGCAATAACGGTGTACTGCCATCGCTGTTTTTGAAAATGGTTTCGACCTTCTTTCTCATTACATACAATGCGTCAAGTCCTAATATTTTTTCTGCTGCCTTATTAATGGTAGATATTTCACCTTTCAAATTCACCGCTATAACACCACTGTGAATACTACCTAAAAGGTTGTTTGAATATTTTGTAAGGCTATCCAACTCCTGCACTTTGTCCTTCAAACAGGCATTTGTGTACGCCATTTCCTTATCAATTTCTTTAACCCTGTTTTGAAGGAGATTATAAGATTCTTCAAGCCGCAGTGTGTACTCGTTAAAGAGATGAAAGGCAGAG
>JANLHY010000527.1 GCA_024653795.1 Candidatus Brocadiaceae bacterium
GACCAGTTATCTTTCGTGCTGTTGAATGCGTTTTTGTCTGGCGCGGTAGGGGCGGTAGTGGCGGCAGGGGCTTGAAATGAACTAAAATCTAGTCCATTACCGTTGTGAACACTATTATTTCCCAGGTCAAGGCCGGCAACGGGCGCAGCATTCGCTTGTTCGTATGCGCTCAGGTCGTTATTGTATTGCTCCATCGCCTGATCGTAGCCGGCCTGGTCGAATGTCGTGGTCGGATTATTTGAATAGGTCAGCTCCCCGTAAGGGGTGTATTGATTGATGCGGTTCGCTTCGGTCGTGTATTTAGCCATCTCAAGATTACCGGCTGCGGTCTCTTGTGCGGCTTTGGTGTAGTCTGGAGGTGCAGGCGGGGAGCTTTTCCCGAGATCGTTGCAGCCAGGATGTTTCCCGATGCTTCTAAGAAGGCTTACTGATAGTCCTAGCATGATGTCGCTCCAAATACTTGCAATCTTCGCGGAACATTCGGTAGATCAATAAATCCCCAAATCTTCCGGCGCGTTTCATTGAAAATTCAAGCTCAAAACCGAGCTTTTCCACGAATCGCTGAGACTGCAAATTGTTTGTCTCGACGCAGGCCGTTATTCTTGATGCTCCCGCTTGTACGAAAGCATAGTAAAACATGAACCATAAAAACTCGCGGGTCAGCCAATTACCTTCACCCGCAATACCGGCAGTGATGTTGCTGCCGTTGAAGTCGCTATATATTACCCCCGCTACCAGCTCCCCGCAACTTTCAAGCCCAATTGCAGTGAAATTGTCGGTTTTTCTGCCATACCCGATTTTCTCCGAAACAAAGTCAGCAATGCGCTGATAATCTTCCGGCTGGTCAAGGATGCGCTTCACTTAAAATTATTTCTTGCTTTCAAGTGATTTTTTCATCATTGCAGAAGGGCCTTTTGCCCTCATGTCTCTAGCAACCTGTAATACTTTCTCATAATCGTCTGGATGAGCAACATTCCAAACACCCTGAGATTCATTTGCACCCTTACTATGCCCAGACAGCCTAATTTGTGGATTTATAAATCTTCCTGTTTGCGGGTCTGAAATGCGCAAGTAACTAGATGGGCCAGCAGCACTTCCGCTATGGTCAACAATAGCGTCAAAACCTTCATCTCTAAACCTTTGCGCTAAACTTTCAGCTTCGCTTTGAATTAAATCACGTCCACGATTAGATAGCCCCTCAGTTACAAATAATCCTGCACTTGTTTTTGGTTTTAATATGCCCGCCATCCCCATCGGCGCAAAGCCCATCCCCGCATTCATAATGCCTTCATCCAAACCTTGCGGCGTAACCGTCGCGGCATAGTCTTTTGCAATGTTTCCAACATCGCCAAAGTTGCCAGTCAGCGCAGCTCCCATCATCTCGCGGAATGGGCGACCTTTGTCCCACTGGTTTTTAACACCAGTGCCCAGCGCTTCAGCCATTGCCTTGAGTTTGTCCACTAAACAATCCCATCACCAACTTCGTAGAGATAATCAGTCGCCTGCCAGCGCACCTCAATCCCCTGCGCATTCACGTGCAAACGTGTAGCAGCGCACAGACCGATTTCAGATACGCCTATCCAATTCCGCAAGGTCTCAAGCCCCGATCCCCATAATCCGATACCCCAGAGCGCAATGCCCCACAATGCACCGGATACCGTGTTGAATGTCACGGTTGAAACACGGTCGGCACCGTTGTAGTCAATGTCCAGCCCAGCCGATATTGCCGGTGATCCGTTTGATGAAATGATAGGCCGGAGCATCTTGAAACTCTTTTTTGTCCGGCTCTTGAAATAATCGAAAGCTGTTTCAGCAATCCCGATAATCGCAATCCCGTTATCCCCAAAGGTTGACCAGCACTTGCTTACTGTCCCCGCTCCGCCCATGTACAACTCGCCATCAAACACCGCGAAACAGTTGCCGTTGTAGCCGGTGAATCTGCACCAGGCGCCGGTCAGGACGTTCATCACATATTGCTGCTGAACACTTCCCTCATTCACCGGGATATTAAGCAAAAGCATATTCGCCGCGGGGAAATGGCATAGTTCCCAGCCGAAGTTAGCCGAATAATTCAATGCGGCCGTGTTCATCGCCTGGTTGATACGGTCGGTCAGGGCTACGCTGCGGTCAATCGAAGCTGATAGCAGGGCTTTGGACAACGGGAAAACGCCATTGACCAGGACCAGCAACAGATCCCCGCCGAACTTCTTGAGGCAGCGCCTGCCGATTGGCTCCCCGATATGCCATACGCCTTTCAATCCCCAAGTGGCAGCAGACGAAGGATCGGTTCCGGCATAAACGATAACCTCGCCTTCCGATGTCACCATTACCAGAAAATCATCTGTCCCAGCCCCGGCATCCAGCGTCCAGGTGTCGATAGCCACCAGATAGCCCCCACGTTTAGCCAGCCCAGCGATGGAGAATTTAGTGGCGGCGCCGCCAACCGAGTCTGCCGCCAGATACCAGGCATCCAGTGTGTCTTTCTGAACAAACCACATCCGGCGCTGATGAATCGCCGCTGAAACGATGGTCGATGGTGTCAGTCCGGTAATGGCCGGGGTAGAGACTCCGGTGATGGTGATCCAAGCCGAATTGTTCCAGTATCGGGGAGAATCCACGCCGTTAAAACAGCACAGGTACGAATCCCCGCTGCTGTTGGTGAAATTCACATCATGCCAGCGTGCATTCGATAACCCGGTGACTACCGCTGCCCCTACTGCGCCCGCTGCCGTAGTATTGAAGATTGACGTGCCAGCCGCCGCGAATAGCGTCTGCGTGCCCGCCGGGGTGTTGTACGGCATCAGGGATTCAACCTGACTGACCAGCCCGGTAACATGCGAGGCAATGCCTTTTCTGAGCATCACATCTGCCGGGGTGGGGAACATGTCATCCATGATAATTGCATCCCCTGGCTGCATCTCAGCTATCGGATCGCGGGCATTCCAGCCCTTTGTCGGGGCAGGGTGAGAGGTGATATTCGAGATGCGCCCGCGATTCGCCTTGGTGCGCAATGGCCTACGCAATGCGGCGATCTGCCTCATAGCACCCAGCTCCCGTCCGGCACATTGGTTCTGCCGCTACGTCTGCCACCCATGTAGAGATGCCCCTTCACCCCATCCCGTGCGATAGCATCATTGACCAGAATCTCGTACTTCCTGAAATCCTCGGCATATTCCAACCCTTGTGATGCTTTCCATCTCCAGATAAGTCCGGCGGTCATCAGCGACTCATCCAGCCGCCCAACGTCCGCATCTGCCGCCCATGCGGATTGACCTGTCCCGCCGCTGGACTCGCACCAGTTTTTTGTCACCCATTCGAAAGCGACGGTATGACTCGCCGCCGGTACAGGAATCGCAAGCAGAGAATTCCCGCGAATCCTGAAGTGTATATCAGGCCCGGTGATCGAACTGGCCTTCATTTGCTGCCATTGCGTGTCATCGACAGGAAGCCATCTGCGATTGCTGGTTCTGTCCCAGATCGTATCATTCAGCATATAGCCAAAGTCAGCCCCAGCTATCGTGGTAATGGCACCCTGGGATTCGGTTGCCGCAGTGGTAAGCGTAGCCTCGCGGATCAAGTTTTGCCACCTGTGCCGGGAAGCCAGTTCTGCGCCCTCTTCGTTCGCCAACGAAATCATCCTGACCACATTCTCATCGGTCAACCCGATAGCAGACGCGGGCGAGTTCAGCCCGACCCGTTTTGATGCGTTCTGGATGATCGTCAACAGGCTCATAATTCCCTCGTTTTGTATTTGTAAGGAATAATCCAATTATTCATTACGCCCCTAGCCCATGAATAGGTATAAAGAGTGCATAGAGCAAAAATCCCCCATTGTTCTGCTATGTAGGCAGAATAAAACCAGAATGGCTGTCCTAACATCCCGAACACACATGCCCACCGTCTCCATGATTCACGGGTGTCTTGACTAAGCCAAATTGCCGTTGCCCCCGTAAATGCTATCGCTATTTGTTCCATTCATGCCACCATTTTCAGTTTGGGCTTCGGGCCGGGCTTTTGCCGCACCTTTTCCTGCGTTCCTTGTTGCAGCTGTGCAATCGCCGCAAGCGCCTCATCGAGCTTTGCTTGCAGTTCGCTAACCTGAACGCTGTTCTTGCTCAAATATGCCCTGCAACGCTGCCGGATTTCATTGCCGCCCATCCCGACCTTTTGCAGCGACAGGTCGGACAATTCGGCCATCTGCTCGATGGTGTAGATATAGACCGATTTCAGCGCATCAGCCATGCCATTTGCCAGCCCAGGCAGCACCTCGATAGGCGTGCCTGCTTGCTGATGCTCCTTGCCTTCTGAGTACGCCTGCCATTCGTGCCGGTATTGGACTTTGTCGGCATCCGTGGCCTTGCGCCGGACTTCGCTCTTTGG
Organism: Candidatus Brocadiaceae bacterium; assembly: GCA_024653795.1. Classification (GTDB taxonomy): domain Bacteria; phylum Planctomycetota; class Brocadiia; order Brocadiales; family Brocadiaceae; genus Wunengus. Next base: position 4,381 of record JANLHY010000527.1, read on the forward strand.
CTGGCCGGGGCAGATGATGATGATGAAATCCATCTGATCGCCAACCTCAACCCCTTGCTCCTTGCTCTTGAAGTTGTTGCGCACCCATTGCCGGTAAAACTTCACGTAGTTCCGTGCCTCTTTTGCATTGGCTGAAAATGCTGAATCGCTTTCAACGTCCATCATGCCGCTCCTTTACTCATCTGTTGATAAATCCACGGAATAAGCCCATCGCCGATTACCTTGATGCGACAACCCAAACTGACCAGTTGCCGATATTGCCGCTGGAATTCTGTGGCTTGCTTCGCCATCCACGGCGCGCAGATAAAGTCTCTCCCCGCTGCGTGAATGTCCATCCGGCTTTCCTTGTCGTTCAATTCCTGCCGGTAGGCGTGGTTCTCTGCGCCTGAATAGCTCGAATCCATGCCGTACATGCGAATCTTCCTGAATCCCCATAGATAGGCTAGGTTCAGCGTCTTTAGCCCTACCGTAGCCCCGCCGCCGACCATGCAAATAGGCTTGTTGAACTTTTCGCAGAAAGTTTTTTCCTGTTCAAGAGTCTCAAAACATGCGGCCCAGACCGTCACGTTGTAGCCGTGAAGCGTTTCGAATATGTCCGGGTGACATTGTGCCGCCACCAGGTAAGTCACGTCCTTGTGCGGATTCTGGACAAATTGCACATTCTCTGGCCGGGCATCAAGCAGCACATGGAAATCAGGGATAATCCCGCGATCAATCAACCAGTCATGCGTCCCGTTCATGGCAAAAATCACACCGCCGCGCTTCCTGTGCGTTCGCAGGTTCTCGAGTTCGTCATTCAAGGAAGGCGCTCCCCCCACGATCATCGCCACACCTTCATGCTCCGGCAATTCGACAAATAGCGGCAAGTCGCGCGCCATGTTCTGTTCTGCCTGAGAGATCATGGTTGCCATTTTGGTATTCAGTTTTGACTCGAACCCCTCGATCAAATTCAAATCTTTTCCGCCATGGTCGCCAAGCATGAAACTCTTTCTGTTGCCGCGATAATGAACGATTTTCGCGCCGGTCAAATCTGTTCCGGGAACATCAGGTGTACGATTGTAAATGTCAAAATCCAGCACCTTTACGGACCATCGGTTGCTTTTGATTGTTCGCAATAGGGCTATCTGCTGTCCGTCCCATCCATCCTGTATAAGATGGTCGCTGTCATATTGCTCAAGAATATCGGCAATAACTTCTATCCCGTGCGGATGCTTGAAAAACAATCCCTCCCCGCAATAAGTCCCATCATTCCTTGTTTTTATTGGGTATGGTGATGCGGCTAGGGCAAAGTCATCATCAAACACACTCGATAGATCATCCATCAAAACCATGTCTGTTCCGATGGCGATGATATGGTCGTTGCATGTCTGCATAAACAGCAACAATGCCTCAATACTCCATCTTGCAAAATCTCCCTTGTTCGGATGGCGGAATATGTCGTCAACGCCATCCATTCGAGGGTAATCATTGTTCGATAGCTGAACTATCCGTGCGCCCGGCATGTGCCTGCGCACCGATTCAATCATCAGTTTTGCCCGTGGTGTAACTGGAGATGTCGAATCTCCCTGTCCCTGCAAGCAAAAAACTACTGTGATGTTTTCCATTGTCCTTTGCCGGGGTTTCCCCCGGACTTGTTGTATTACGGTGTTGCGGTGCCGTTTGGATAGACCGCAATTGCTTCACGATACCCAACAGCCGTTGCACTTGCCGCAACCACCGCCACAACGCCACGAATGATCGTTTGCGAAGCGGAAGTGTCATCCAAAATTCCCGCTGTGCCGGACGTATAAAGCTGAACGTCAGCAGCGCAGGATGTGAGGAGTCGAACATTGATATTGCCGTGTGCATGAGTACACACCCAGCCCATATCGTTATCCGCAAAAGCGACTTGATTGAATCCGATGCCGTGACCGGCATCAACCAGAGCCTTTGTACACATTACAGCCTGGAAGTTTTCATCAATCGTAACGCACGAATAAATCGTAATCGCCGCACCCGCCTGGACATAAACCCATTCAGAACCGTCCGTGGCATTCACTTTTGTGCCGAGAGCAAATTCTGCCCCCGCGCCGTCAGTGGTTGTGCCAGTGGTCAGTTTCGTCAAGGAAACGCCAGCCATACCAGAAGTAACATAAGCCATGATAAATCTCCTAAAAATTGATACGTTGCTTTAGATTGATATAGCGCGATACTTGCGTTTGCTGTATCCCATAATGGTCTGCAATCTTCTGCTGTGTCCATCCTTCTGAATACAACTTTCTACAAGCATCAACAATCTCGAAAGGCGTTTTCATGCGACCCCACCATTTACAACGCTCAACTTTGTCGCGAACATTCTGCTTTGCATCACCCAAATATAAATGTTCAGGGTTTACGCATTTTCTGTTGTCGCACTTATGAAGCACCCATAATCCGGCTGGTATTTCTCCCACCTGTAGAAGATACGACACTCTATGCGCCTGCACCTGCTTTTTGGTGTACCAAAACTTACCGTAACCGTCTCTATGCAAAGTTGATTGCCACTCATGGCAGCCACTATCTACTACACTAACCTTCGAGAGGAACCGCGATAGATCATTCATTTTTCAACTCTCCATAACAGAAAGTCAAATTATATCGCGTTTCCACTTATTATGCTATAACTCTCCTACGCCTTCAAAACTCCCTGGAGACTCGCGTTGCTGCATGTCATGTTGCCAGCAAACGTTATGAGTTGAACCATTGCGTCTTGATTGATGGATTGAACCTTGTCCAGTGGTTTGAACAGGCGCTTGGTGGCGTACTTCAGGAACAGATAATCCGTGTTCAGGAAGTACATGTGCGAGGACGGCATACCTGTGTTGTCCTCATAGAACACGTCCGCACCGGCAAACTTGATCGACTCGAAGCCCGCGTTTGCTGCTTTGCTGTCCGTGACGCGCTGAATTGCTTGCAGCGATGCCCAGAACAGTTTGTAGTAAACGGAGTCCGCAAGGATCAGATCCGGCTTGTCAGAACCACGGGTGCATTCCAGATAGAGTGCATTCATGTAGGTCTGGATGTTGGACGAAGTCGCAGCCGTGCCGCCGTCCGTGCTGGCATCGTAAACCTGATTCTGCCAGAACGAGAAGTTTGCACGATTGATGCCGCCGGCCGTGCCAGTGGTAGGAGCATCTGCAACCAGCAATTGCAGCCCGCCGATCTGCTTGCCGCCTGTACCCGTACCATCCGAATACATACCGGAGCAGATGTTGTTTTTCATCGTGCGTTGAGCGTTCTTGATGCGCGATTCCAGCAGGTCGATGATCTGTTCCTTGCCGGTGTTCTGCACATCGACTTCCAAGCCGGTAGCGACAACGGC
>JANLHY010000532.1 GCA_024653795.1 Candidatus Brocadiaceae bacterium
GAAAATACAGGATGATACGCTTGGCCTGGACGATTTCCTTGCGCAACTCCAGCAGATTAAGAAAATGGGGCCGATCAAGGAGGTACTGGGTATGATTCCGGGCATAGGAAATAAAATGGATGGCATGAATATCGATGAAAAACAGTTACAGAGAGTTGAGGCAGTTATTAGATCCATGACAACTGATGAACGGTTAAATCCCGATATCATTAATGGAAGCCGGAGACATCGGGTAGCAAATGGAAGCGGAACAACCATTCAGGATGTAAACCAATTGCTCAAGCAATTTAAGTCGATGAAGAAACTGATGAAACATTTTAAGGGGAATGAAAAAAGTTTAAAGAGAATGGGGATGTTATCCAAAAGTTTACCTTTCGGTAAGGGTATGATACGATGATTAACTTATAGTGGTTGCCTATTTAAATTAGGCTGCTTTCGGCAGCGACTTTTAAGCTCCCCTCTAGAAAGAGGGGCCGGGGGGGTGTGTTACGGCAAACTTACACACCCCTTTATCCCCTCTTTTTAGAGGGGGAATCATAAAAGATTGAAATTTCTGTACATTTAATTAGTAAGGAGAGAATAATGGCTGTTAGAATTAGAATGATGCGGATGGGTCGTAAAAATAGACCGTATTACAGGATTGGGGCATTTGACGCACATGAGGAGCGGGATGGAAAGGTTATCGAGAATCTGGGAACATATGATCCTCTGGAGTCGAATAATGAAAAGCAAGTTACTTTAAAAAAAGATCGGGTTGAGTATTGGTTGAGTGTGGGTGCGAAGCCAACGGAATCTGTTGCCAGCGTACTTAAAAAATTCGGTATCGCATTCAAGAAATAAGATATGAGGATCGATATTTTAACATTATTCCCGGAGATGTTTGAAAATGTGCTGGGACACAGCATTCTGAAGATTGCCAGGGAAAAGGCGCTCGTTCAATACAATCTTTTCAATATACGGGAATATGCCGAAAATAAACGATGCGTGGACGACAGACCTTACGGTGGAGGGCCAGGCATGGTGATGAAGCCTGAGCCTATCTTTAATACAGTAGAGGCTATTGAGCGAGAAACAGATGCCCGATATAAAAAAATATTGTTGACGCCGCAGGGTAGTCGTTTTTCTCAATCCATTGCCAGAGACCTGGCAACAGAATCTCATCTGATGCTGATATGCGGTCATTATGAGGGTTTTGATGAGAGGGTTCGGATAGGGCTTGATGCAATGGAGCTTTCTATTGGTGACTACGTTCTTTCAGGAGGCGAGATACCTGCGATGGTAGTTATCGATGCTGTAGTGCGATTGATACCGGGTGTGTTAGGTGATCTGGACTCCACTGCCAACGAATCTTTTAATGACAGTTTATTGGAATATCCACAATATACTCGTCCGTCGGAATACAAGGGTATGAAGGTGCCGTCGGTGCTGATGTCCGGTAATCATCAGAAAATAAAAGAATGGCAAAGAAACCATGCCATAGAAAGAACCTTGAAGAAAAGGCCGGATCTTTTAAATAAAACAACAGAAACCACAGATTTCGCAGATTACACAGATAAAAAATAACAATTCATATAATCTGTGCAATCTGTGAAATCTGTGGTTCCAAAGTCGTTTATCAGTCTGAGGCTTTGCCTCGTTAGTATATTAGAAACAGGAGATAGGGGTTATGAATATTATTGATGTGGTTGAAAAAGAACAGATGAAAAAAGCAGCGTCACGGTTTTCCATAGGCGATCAGGTGGATGTATCGGTGAAGATTGTTGAGGGTGACAAAGAACGTATTCAGATTTTTAGCGGCGTGGTAATTGCGAGAAATGGCGGTGGTTTCAAAGAGACGTTTACCGTAAGACGCATTGTTCAAGGTGAAGGCGTAGAGCGTGTATTTCCTATCCATTCACCAAAGATTACTGATATTAAAGTCATAAAATCCGGTAAGGTAAGACGCGCAAAACTCTATTACATGCGTGGAAGGACAAGTAAAGGGACAAGGCTACAGGAGAAATTTGAGAAAGAAGTCACAAAAACGGCTAAGGAAGTACCTCCGGCCAATAAAAAATAATTGAAGCTATGAGTATCTGTGGGTGATGCTCATGCCAAGTGGTAGAGTTTGCAGGTGAGACGAAGGATTATTGCCTAGTGTGGCGTAGCTGCAACCAAAAAGAGTTACCCGGTGCTGAATGGCTAAAAGAAAATGGTTATATGGCTGAATGGTTAAATGGTTGAAAGACAATCTGCCATTTAACCATATAACCAATTTTTTTTAGCCATTCAGCGCCGGGTAACTCTTTTTGGTTGCAGCTCCGCTGCGCTAGGGAAATGATGAATAAACATAAAACTATAGTTTCGATTGTCACTCCTTTAGGTGAAGGGGGGATTGGCAAGATTATCGTCTCCGGCCCGGACGCCTTAAGTATTGCCAACAAGGTGTTTCAGGGAAAGGGTATTGCTGATCTTCGTGAGGCCGCAAGTCAAAAACTCTACTATGGGCATATTTACGATAAAGGAGAGAGGATCGATGAGGTTATTCTCAATGTTGTAGGACAAAAGGATAGTTTTACCGGTGAAGATGCGGTTGAAGTAAATTGTCACGGCGGTATTCGCGTTGTGATGAGGATTTATGAATGTTTACAATCTTCAGGTGCTGAAGGTGTTGGTTGGGATTCATTGCTATCACAGTCTTTCAAAAATGATAAGATGGATTTTATTCAGAAAGAGGCGCTTCTGGAGCTTGTCCATGCACGGACAAAGCTAGGCGTAAAGGTATTGCTTGATCAATATGCGGGGGCATTATCAGGAGCATTGCAACAAGGTCTGGAAATCATCGAAGGAATAAGGCAATCTTTACTTGTAAAGGATAACGAAAATACCCCCCCTCTATCCCCCCCTTCACAAGGGGGGGAAGGGAAATTTGAGAATGAAATTGTTCACCCCCACCTTAACCCTCCCTCCTCCCCCTTTCTCCCCCTCAGTGAGGGGGACAGGGGGAGGGAATTTAATAATCTGCCAAATTCCCTTCCATTAAATAAGAGGGAGTCCAATGATCTACCACACCCCATTCCATTCAGCGGGAAGGAATCGAACGATCCATCGCCAGATACATTCCCCTCCCCTGGTGGGAGGGGGCTAGGGGGAGGGGGGGATAATTGGAATGCCTCTGTTTCTACTTTGATAGACCATATTGAAAATTTATTGAAAACTGCTCCTTTCGGCACAGCATTAACCATGCCGCAGGTTTTGGTGATTCTGGGCAAACCCAATGTGGGTAAATCAACCCTCATCAATGCTGTTCTTGGGGAAGAGCGGATGCTTGTGCATCATGAGCCAGGGACAACGCGGGATTATGTCAGTGAATTCATTTCCGTAGAGGGAATTCCCTTTGAGCTTGTGGATACGGCGGGTGTGCGGGAAACAAGCGATATGCTCGAAGCCATGAGCATAGAGATGACTCAGGAACAACTCCAACGTGCCGATAAAGTAATTGTTGTATTTGATAACTCACGAAATTTTGATCAGGAAGATGAAGGGATTTTGAGCGCCTTAAACTTTTGGCAAACGACAAAGAGTTCGGGCGACTTACAACAAATGGCAAATGCACATGCGATTATACCCGTGGTTAACAAATGCGATCTGCCTGCAAAATTAGACAAGCTAAGGATCGAAGCGGCGCTTCATCAACCTGTATGCTGTATATCTGCCCTGAATAAGAAAGGGTTCGAGGATTTAAACAAGCGGCTTGTACAGGAATTTGATACGGCGTGCAAGCCCATGAATGCTGTGGTTTTTAATAAAAGGCAATACTTCTTATTGGCAAAGGCCGATATGCTGATTAAACAGGAGAAGGATGGTTTGGCTGCAAATAGTCTGTCTGATAAGACGTTTCAAGTACTTGATGAATTGAAGGACATTTTCAGGGCATGTTTGGAGGGGACTTCAAAGTAGAGACGCGCAGCAGTGCGTCTGTACCTTCTAAAGGGTGGGTTTAAATTAGGTCGCCTACGGTGGCGACTTTTTCTTGTAGCGCCGACCTTTATGGTCGGCATTGGCGGGGGATAAACCCCCGCGCTACGAGATCCCTTTGAAATTACTATACGTGAACTTAGCCATAGTACCTTTACCCACCCCTAAATCCCCTCCCAAGAGGGGACTTCTTTATTCCCCTCTTGGGAGGGGACAGGGGTGGGTCTTGTAGCATCTTCTCCAATTTAAATTATGATTGAAAACCGCTCTGACTTAAAATCCGGCAGTAACCTGGAAATACTTCTTCGCAGCGGACAATTTGCCGTTACGGCGGAACTCGGCCCTCCACGGGGAGCCGACCGTTCAGTGATAGAAAAAAAGGCCGCAATATTAAAAGGTTATGGAGACGCCTTCAATATTACCGATTGCCAGACTGCCGTGGTACGCATGTCCAGCATTGCCGCAGGTCGTATCGTTCTTGACGCGGGATTAGAACCGATTATCCAAATGACCTGCCGTGACAGGAACCGTATCGCCATACAGAGCGACCTGCTGGGCGCTGCCGCACTGGGCGCAAAAAACCTGCTGTGTCTTACGGGAGACCACCAGAAATTTGGCGACCACCCTATGGCAAAAGGCGTCTTTGATATAGATTCTATCCAGCTTATCCAGATGGTAAAGATTCTTAGGGATGAGAAAAAATTTCAGTCTGGTCAGGAGTTGAAGGCATCCGAGCCAAGGTTCTTTATCGGCGCCGCCGAAAATCCCTTTGCCGACCCCTTTAAATTCCGTGCGATACGCCTTGCTAAAAAAATTACTGCCGGCGCAGATTTCATACAAACACAGATTATTTACAATATCCCGAAATTTAAGGAATGGATGAAAATGGTTACCGACATGGGCCTCCACGAAAAGGCGTTCATCCTGGCTGGCGTGGCGCCGCTCAAGTCGGCAGGCATGGCAAAACACATGAAGTATAATGTGCCCGGTATGGACGTGCCTGATGAGGTCATAAACCGCATGACCACCGCCTCAGCCGCCAAAAAGGGTAAAGAAGAAGGCATCAAAATATGCCTCGAAGTCATCGAACAGGTCAGAGAAATCAAAGGCATAGCCGGCATGCATATCATGGCCGTTGAATGGGAAGAGGCCGTTCCTGAGATAGTCAGACAAGCGCGATTACACCCCAGACCCACCATATAAATCAAGACAAATCAAATCTAACAGTCAGCTACAAACAT
>JANLHY010000549.1 GCA_024653795.1 Candidatus Brocadiaceae bacterium
TGGCGCCTTCACTAACGGCGGTAAATCTCGCCAAGATTGATATCTGCAACGATATAATTAATGCTGTTTTTGATGAAGACCCAAGGAATGTATCTCTGAAAGAAATACTTACCCTTTGTACAAAAATTTCTGGGGATATGCGGGGAGTAAGTAAAAACGTGCAATATGCGTATATTGATGTGCAAACAGGTATAAACAGAGAGTTGTTTTGCAGTACTGAAGGCTCCTGTATTGACCAATCATACACGCTGACGCAGGGAATGGCGGCTGTGGTGGCTCAAAAACCCGGAAGTATTCCTGAGGTTTGTTATGATTATATGGGAGATCTCCGTGGATGGGAGGTTTTAAAAGGTAAAAATGTCTACAAGCAATCATTTGGTGATTTTGCATTATTGCGAACGCGTGAAACACTGGAACTTGCCGGGGCAGAATTTCTACCTGCAACAAAAGAACCTGTTGTCGTCGTAACAAACCCGCATTTCAATGCACTCCTTGTCCATGAAATTGTCGGACATCCGACTGAGGCGGACAGGGTGTTAAAACTGGAAACAGCCTATGCTGGACGTTCCTGGCTCTTCAGGGATTTCCAGGATAATGAACTGGGAAAACAGATCGCATCGCCTCTTTTGACGGCGTATTCCGACCCATCCATACATGGATATGGCCACTACAAGTATGATATGGAAGGCACACCCGGCAAACGGGTAAATCTCATCGAAAATGGAATACTCAAGAGCTTTATGAATGGGCGTGAATACGCTGCGATTCTGAATCATCCGCCAAACGGCTCTATGCGGGCAACCGAACCTCATTCCGTTCCCATAGTACGAATGACCAATACCGTTTTTGCAAATGGGGATAAACCCATAGAAGAGATAATTTCTGAAGTCAACGATGGGTATTATGTCGTTAACCATCGAATCCCGTCCATTAGTGAATCGAGGGAAAATTTTCGTATTTCTGCTCAAAAGGTATACAAAATAGAAAATGGTAAGATTACAAAATTATATAGACAGGGTGGTATTACGGCAGATTCAAAGGATTTTTTGATGAATATCGATGCAGTAGGAAATGACTTTGAGGTCTTTCCTATACCTAATTGTGGGAAAGGGCAGCCTATGCAGATCATGCGCGTCGGGAATGGCGGACCTACATTGCGTTCCAGGGCAAGATTAACAGGACATCAATAATTATGATAGATTTAGAATCCCTTAGAAACTGTGTTCGCAACGGAATAGATTTCGTAAAAAAACAGAAGGATGTCATCGATGCTGAAATCTTTGCATCATGGAACGAACACATAACTGTACGGCTCAATTATACCTCTGATATCCCTTGTAATGGCGTCCACGAACCCAAATCAACGCAGTTCAGCGGCATTGGTTTGTTTGTCGTTTTTAAGGCAGGAAAAGAGATAAAAGTAGGGTTCGGCAGCGTTCCCAATAATGTTACCGCAAAAGGAGTAGTGGAGACATTTCAGAAGGCAAGGAAGAATAAGGTATATGATCCCGACTTCAAGTCTCTTCCGGTACCTACGGGAAAACCAGTGTTGGAAAATTATCATGACCCTGCAGTGATGGAGATTAGTGATGAGGCAATCGTTGATTTAGGCTGGCGAGGGCTAAAAGGAGCACTGACGGAATACAGTCAAAAGCATTTCAACAAATCAATTATTATTGGCGGTGATATCGTTATTATTAAAGAACGCATGGCCATTGCCAGTACAAAGGGTATAGACGAGTTTGATGAATCTACTATTCTTACAACCAACATAACTTCCATGATTGAGAATGAAAGTGTCAAAGGCACTAGTTGGAATACCAGCACTCATTTGTCCGGTTTCGATCCTGAAGAGGCAGGACGCGAATCGGCTGAAAGCGCCATAAAGACTATCGGTGGAGAAAGGATATCTTCCGGAACGTATAGTGTTGTTTTTGGAAGACAGCCTGTAACGGATATATTTACACACATCGTAATTCCAGCCTTGAGTCTTTCGTCTGTAAACTCTTCTGATACCCCTTTTCTGGGGAAGTTAGGGAAAAAGATTGCATCAGAATTATTAACCGTTTATGATGATGGGACAATAAAAGGCGCTGTTGGTAGTAAAAAAATTTCTTGTGAGGGGATCCCTACAGGTAGAACGGATCTTATTCATAATGGATTTCTTGTGGGTTTTCTTGCAAATAATTATCTTTCCAGAAAATTGGAGAATGTTTTTGTTTCGTTTCCGCCACGAAATGGATTTCGCTATCACAACGGAGGTAGAAATCATAGTATACAACCAAGAATATGCCCAACGAATATTGTTATAGAAGGCAAAGACGAAGTGCCCAGCCACTCCTTACTATCTAAAATAAATAATGGGATTTATATCGGCAGGATTTGGTATACTTATCCTATCAACGGGCTTGCGGCAGGGGATTTTACAAGTACCATCATTGCAGATTCCTATGTGGTGAAGGAAGGTAAAATTGATAAACCTCTAAGGCCCAATACCGTAAGGATAAATAATAATATAAAGGATATACTCAATAACATTATTGCAGTATCAAAAGATAAGAAACAGACGATTGTTTGGGGAGGAGAAGAAGTTGTATTTGCTCCAGAAATCGCAGTTCAAGGTGTTAATCTGGATAATATCTCAGGTTTTATATCTTAAAAAATTTGTTGTGTTTTGATAAAATATTTCTTAAAATTCTCTATGAGGAGGTGCGAGGAAAAAGATCAATAGTTTTAGGTTATATAACTTTTCGTGTATTTTATAATATTAATTATAAAGGAGATTGATCATGCGTGCAAAAGTAGATGCGGATATTTGTACAGGCTGTGAACTTTGTGAACAAACATGCCCGGAAATTTTTTCCATGAATGGCGATGTGGCAGTGGCTAAGGATAGCGATGTGCCACCAGAATATGAGGATACCTGCAGGCAAGCGGCCGAAGAATGCCCGGTAGAGGCGATTATAATAACAGACTGAAACAGAATATCATAAAAA
>JANLHY010000550.1 GCA_024653795.1 Candidatus Brocadiaceae bacterium
AAATACATATGCCCAAGCTCAAAGAAAAGATCCCCGCTCGTGGGGTTTTTAACCGTTCCTTTCTTTGCAAAGTTTAATCCCGTATGAATCCATTTCCACTTGTTTCGTGCGGCATCCCATTCGTGAGCAATGTTATAAGCCATGTTCCATGCCTGAAAAATCCAAACTGCCGGGAAGTCGGGCTGCAATTTTGCTATCAGGTTGTTGATCGTTAACAATTCGTAATATTTTTTTTCTTCATGCCGGGCAATAGCCCTTGCCCAGAGAAAATCTACCGCAATTCCCCGCAGTCCTCCCAGGAGAAGCAACGGAATACTTTCCGATGGGTCATAGCGATACACCGCAGTCTTTGATGTCTCCTTGAAAGAAATAACGTATATGTTGACAAAAAAGATAGCGCCAATTAATACAACTAAAAAAAGAACCCTCTTTCGATGCATCAAGATAAATTAGGCTGCCTTCGGCAGCGACTTTTAAAGCTCCCCTTATTGGTAGGACAAGCGTCCCCGCTTGTCATCATAATGTCAGGCGAGGACGCCTGACCTACCAGAGGGGCTGGGGGTGTGTTACGGCAAACTTACACACCCCTTATCCCCTCTTTTTAGAGGGGAATTATAAAAGATTGAAATTCATATACCTTAAAAAAATTCTCTCTTTTTAAATATTACAGATGCTATGCAAAGGCAAATACCCGCATATAATGCAGTATACCCCAAACAAACCCCAACCGTTTCCCAGGAAATATTTATGCCTTTCAAGAGAAATTTCAGGCTATCAAATCTTTTAAAATCGGGCAAAATAAACGAAAACCATTCCAATGGCTTCTTAATAAGATAATCTATACAGACCAAAAGAATATTGGGCTTTTTAAGCGCCGCTGGCAAAGCATGTTCATGCACATCATACCGTTGAATTACCAAAGAAAAATCTTTAACAAAGTCCAGAATATGCCCGCACAAAAAAATAACTAAGGCCGATACGATACTTACTGGTGCGGACAGATACGTAGACCCCATTACCGCAATGCTTATAATTAACAAAAATTTTAGAAAGGTTATGCCAATCGCCTTCGCATAGTTATATACAAAACCCTTTTGTACCGCGAATAGCTTGACATCCCCCTGTGTTACACCAATGTAATCCGTACTGTGTATAGGAAAAACTGTAACATTTACGGCACCACTTTTTCCAACAATCTCACGGTCTATTTTTATCGTTAACGGCTCGTCTATCTTTGCTAATAAAATTGAGGTTTTACATTGACCCGCGCCAGCATCCTCTATTCCCACAACTAATGGGATCGCCTCGATATCTTTCCTGCTACTATCTACCTTTAGATCAAACTCTATCTCAAGGGAAGATTTGTTCTCCCGCTTTTTATATAAACCAGAGAAACTCCATAACGCAATTCCCGTTCTTCCTCCTTCAATCCATACAATTCCCTCGCGTACATGATGCGATTTACCCTGAACGGAAAACCGTGATGCTGTATACTCGTTCCTGGCTTTCAATATACCTCTATATCCTTCAGGTAATCTTGATGCAATCCGTTGAATGGCAACAACGTTTAACAGACCCAAAATTATCAATAGAAGAGCCGATACCAGGGCGAAACCCGTTATTTTGCCCACAACAATTTTCAGTCTTGAGACAGGTTTTGATAAAATACCATAAATCGTCCTGTCTTCTATTTCATGGGGCAACGATGTGGCAGAAAGGAAAATTACCCCTACGATACACAGAAGTACCACCACCTGAAAAAATACCACCAGCATCATTTTGACTTGGGCATCAGGCTCATCTGTCGTCGGAATAAAGGGTGAAACAATAATAATAAGGATGCCAAGCCCAATCAGTACATGTAATATTTTTTCTCGGATTACCTCCCGAAAGGTATGACAGGCAATTGTTAGTATCATTTTTAAATATTTATTAAAGAACAGTTTATTTGCTCTGTTGTATGATAGTTAAAAACAACTCTTCCAGTGTAGAGACAGGATGATTGATGGACAGCACATTGTCACTCCTGCTCTTAATAAAGGTTTCAACCTCCTGGATGTCATTATCTGAAAGATTCTTTACTACAAATTCTATGACATCTTTTTTAGAAAGCAATTCCCGAACATTGCCCATCACTTGCAAAACGCCCTTATTGAGGATGGCAATCCGGTCACAAATGTTTTGCACATCTGCCAATAAATGCGAGCAGAGGATAACGGTCTTCCCCTGCCTCTTAAAGTCCAATATAAGGTCTTTTATTTCTCGGCTGGCAATAGGATCCAGACCGCTTGTCGGCTCATCCAGTATCACCAATTCCGGTTCGTTTATAATGGCCTGTGCAAGACCAATTCTCCTGAGCATACCCTTTGAATACTGGCTTAGCGGGCGTTTCCGATAGGGATTTAATCCCACATCGTGAATCAATTTATCAATCCGCGATTTTCTTTCTATTTTTGGAATATCAAAGAGCTTCCCGTAAAAATCAAGAATTTCTTCAGCATTAAGAAATTTATAGAGATAGGATTCCTCGGGTAAAAAACCTATTTTACTTTTAACTTTTAAATCGACTGAAGAATATCCCAGCAACCATGATTTACCACTGGAAGGAAACAGGAGGCCGAGCAATAATTTAACCGTGGTCGTCTTACCTGAACCATTAGGACCAAGTAATCCAAATATCTCACCGCGTTCAATAACTAAATCTAGATTTGTCAGCGCCGAGACACTTTTCCGTCTCCAGAAATCCTTGTAAACCTTTGTAAGTCCTTCTGTTCTAACTGCGGAATTATCCAAAATATTTTAGTCTTCCCACCTTAATGATTTATGAAATAAGATGGAACAATTGGTTAATACTTTAATCAAAATTATTTGATAAGTCAAACATATTTAACCCAATAACATTTAACCCAAATCCATGTATAAATGGCAATGAGAAGTTATTAAGACATACATTCGATTTAGACTTCACCCGAAAACCTTCATTAATCTCTTAGATGAAATATAACGACACAGTTTATTCATTGACCATCAGTCTCTAAATAATACACCTTTTGGATTGGCATGTATATTATGGCTTGCCATCTTGTAATATGGTCGCATGCACTCAAGGCCAACATCATCCTCAATATCAGCAAAGCTTGGATTGTCTTTGTCAATTTTAGAAGTGAAATTATCTCGGCACTTATTTGACAGCTTCGTGCATGAAGCCTTGTGAGGAACCCCACATAATTAAAGGTAAGGTAAAATGTCCCCGGAATTTAGAATTTTAAGAATTTTCTCTAGCACCTAAGTAATTTAGTAGTACTTCGGGATTGTTATTTATTATTAATTCATCAGGTAAGTCTAATTTTTGTTGGACAACTCTGATGTTTGTGTCATTACCAATATTTTCAGCAACATGTGCGTCACTCCCAATGATTAAAGGGAAGTCGTGTTTTTTACATAGTGCTACCAACACAGAATAACGGTTTATAAGTTCAGCTAGCCCTAATATAAGCGTGATTTTTTACGGACGCGAGACTAAAAGACTGGAAATGCCCGATTTTATTGGTTATAATGGCAGCAATACGAAATCACAAT
>JANLHY010000566.1 GCA_024653795.1 Candidatus Brocadiaceae bacterium
TTTTTCGTTCAACTGCAATATGTTTATTTATGAGATAATCTCCAATAAACAGCTTCTTTTCTTCTACAGTAATATTCTTTTTTGCACGCAATATCTCTAGAATTCCACCTCCTCTTTCACGATAGTCAATTTCAATGAAAATATTCACAAAAGATTGAAATCCCTGTACATAAATTTAACCCGTCTGTCATCAAATATATGATTAACAGCGGTCACGTGTTTATCACGGGCATTGCCTGGATCAATCTCAATCACTATTGATTCTTCCTGATCCGAAGAGGCACGATACAAAATCTCCCCCTTCGTTCCCAAAACCTGGCTTGTGCCAATAAAGGTAAGAGATTCTTCTGAACGATCCTCCATCCCAATACGGTTAGCGGTAATAGCAAAGACCCTATTTTCGAGACACCGCGTAATCATTGCTTGCGGACAATAGTGAAGAACAAGGTTTGCCGGATGGCAGATAATATCCGCCCCTTTTAAAGCCAGGTATCTCGCCACTTCCGGAAAGAACCAATCGAAACAAATCATCATACCGATCCTCGCATGTCCAATATCATAAACCCTCAGTTCGGCATTTCCCGGTTCGAACCACCTTTTCTCATGATAAAATAAATGCAGCTTCCTGTAACAAGCAATAAATCCATCTGGACCTACCAGCACGGCTGAATTATAACAACAATCATTTTCCCGTTCAGCCAGACCAGCCACAATATAAAGGTGTTTTCCCTTTGCCAGATTTATCAATGCTTGTGTCGTCTGCCCATCAGGGACTTTTTCTGCCAAGGCGACTGTCTCTTCTCTTGAGGTAAACTGATAACCAGTATTAAATAATTCAGGCAACACCATCAGGTCGGCATCTAAGTTATTCAACTGTAAAATGGCATTATCTACGTTTTCACTCTTCTTACCAAAGACAGGAATTGTTTGCAAGAATCCAACTTTCATCTCATTTCCCCTAACTTAAAGGCGAACCTTCGTTCCTTATTTGATGGGCTAATAACAACGAGAATGATCTCCGCATCGGGTTCTATATAGTAATTCGGGAAGTCATATTTGCAGATGGCGCGATAGGAGGTGTGTATTCTAACTCCCACGTTTGCGGGCTTCGCATGCGCATCATTTTGTTCATCGAACGGCTGAATCTGTTTATTTTTATACAATAACACTGCGTGATAATCCTTTGCAAAATCAGAAGAATTTCCATATAAAACAACATGAAATGACAGAATATCATCCACTTCCAGGGGAAAACGACTTATCTCTGCCTGTGTTAATTTTCTGGACTCTAAAGCCGCCTGTTTTGCCTCGTATGCCAGTATGCTGAATTTTGTATTTAAGGCCGCCCATTCATAACCATCGCCTGCTACAGTCATCCACTCATCGAGGAATGTAAAATAGTCTGTGTCTTTATTATTTTCTCCGTATTCAACAGCCTCCTTGATTTGTTCATTGGTTAGGGTGTAGTATATGGCATAAGCTTTTTGCGAAAATACAAAAAACAGAAACATCGTCCACGTAAAAAGAAACTTTCGTATCATTTTATCCAACTAAAGCCAAAAGATTCCTTGAAATCCATATAAAACTACCCATATAATATTAACAGAATTTGCTCAATATAGTACAATAGAAAAACATCTTGGGTTTCACATGTTAGAGGGAAGAGAAGAAGCCCTCCCCTCTGTGGAATTTAGTGGCGTGTTTTGAGGGAAAAGCACCCCCCCAGTCCCTCTTGGTAGAAGGGAGGAAGATGTTTCCCCTCTAACAAGAGTTGATTCAAGATGTGGCGTGAGGGTAACTGTTCATCTCACCGCAGAGAACGCCGAGGCCGCAAAGAAAAAGAAGAGGTTATGAAGTTGAGAGGTTGTGAGGTTGCATTTCTCAACTTCCCATCTTCCCAGTTTCTCACCTTCTGTTCTTTTCCTCTGCGTTCTCCGCGCCCTTTGCGGTGAACTGATACGGCTATTAAGGAATTTATGAAGGTAACATTTCTGGGAACAGGGACTTCTCATGGCGTCCCTATGATCGCCTGTAATTGCAAGGTCTGTACCTCTGATAATCCAAAAAACAAGCGGATGCGCACCTCCGTCCTTGTTTCTCAAAACGGTTACAACATCCTCATTGACGCCACGCCAGAGTTGAGGCTCCAATGTATTAAAAACAAAGTTACAAGGCTAGATGCCGTACTCATTACCCATCCCCATGCAGACCACATCTTCGGCCTGGATGACCTTCGTCGATTCAACATGATACAACGCATGGACATCCCTATTTATGGTACTTCAGAGACCCTCAACACCATACGTAACGTTTTTTCGTATGTATTTAATAACGAACCGGACCCTGGCGGTTATAAACCCCGCTTTTCTCTGAATACTGTCAATAGCAATTTTAAAATAGGCAATCTTTCAATCGAGTCTATTGAGGCTATTCACGGAAATGGAGAGGTCACAGGATACAGGTTTGAGAAATTTGCTTAT
>JANLHY010000620.1 GCA_024653795.1 Candidatus Brocadiaceae bacterium
GGTTGTAACACGTGTGGAACGTGTTGTAATTTCAGTACGTTTGATCATGTCCTCTATACAAGTAGTATTGAGGTCAACTATATTACGCAGTACGTGGAAGCGCCTGACTTTAATATTTCTGACAATGTTTGCCCTTTTCTGAAGGACAATCAATGCAGTATCCGGGACTTTCGGACACTTGGCTGTCGTATTTTTTATTGTAACCCTCATTACAAAGAAATTTTATACGATCTGTATGAAAAGTATCATTGCATGATTAAAGAGTTGAGTAAAAAATATAATTATCAGTGGAAATACCTGCCTTTTCTCAGTCAACTTGCCGAATTAAAATCAAAACCAAATAAAGGACAAAATTGGGGAATATAAGTTTTTTTAGAAAATTAGGATTCAAAATAGCCCTTCCTTTTATACTGGTAGGTCTTTTACCCTTATTTATTGGGATAGTCTTTTTGTTTAAATATACTGAGGGTCTTATACGAGATGATGCCTGTAATAATCTTGGATTGTTAGCTAAAAATACGGAGGAAGAAGTATGTCGCTTTATGACTAGCTGTGTGACTGATATAAAGATACTGGCAGAAAGTGCCGTTATGAGAAATACCGACATGCATGTAGATAAAAAATTGTTGGAAATGAAAAAAATTCAAGACTATTACAAGCGTTTTGAAGACATTACTATGATTGATACAAAAGGCCGTGTAATAACTTCTACTACATACAATTACCGTGGCGAATGGAGATCTAAAAAATGGTTTCTTGAAGCGATAAAAGGGAATGTGTATGTTTCAGATGCCCATGTCATTCTCGATCCTTATAAGGTTGTTCTTGTCATTGCGGTTCCTTTAATAGGTGAAAATGGGAAAATACATGCCGTCCTTGTTGGACAGCTTAATATGGAGCGTTTGTGGGAGATTGTAGATAGTATTGCGATTGGGAATACAGGTTTTGTTACGATTATGAATGAACAGCAATACTATGTTGCTCATCCAAATAAAGGAATGTTGTTCCGGCAGGCCCCATTTGATCCGGAGAAAAAGTCTGGGGTTATAGATTCTTCCGATTCTGATTCTGAGATGCTTTTTTACAGTACTGAAAAGTATACCAGTACGGTAGAGTATGAGTCACCTAAATGGCGGATTGTTGTTGCACAGGAAAAAAGAGATGCCTTGTCCAATTTGTCGAAATTGAAGAATAATGTTATTTATATTCTGATTATTAGCTTTTTTCTGGTAATAGTAATAAGTATATTTGTATCAAAAGGTATAGTAAAACCAGTACAGACGTTAATACAGGGAATGTCCAGGGTGTCCGATGGTGACTTGAGTTATAAAACGAGTGTAAAAAGCAGGGACGAAATCGGCTTATTAGGGGTGGCTTTTAATGATATGTTGATGCGTTTAAATAAAGCACATCAGGAACTGCAAATCAAGACAGAAGAATTGCACGAGGCATTTAATAAGATTAGTTTGTTAAACGTTACCTTAGAAAAGAGGGTAGAGGAAAGAACTAAGGAATTGCGGGAAAAACAACATCAATTGGTCCAGGCAGGCAAATTAGCAGCCATTGGTCAATTGGGGGCCGGGGTTGCGCACGAGTTGAATAATCCCATCACAGGTATCTTAGGCTATACACAATTTATGCTCGATATAGTATCGAAAGAAAATTTAAAGATAGAAGAAGTTTATACATTTAAAAAATATTTACACCACATAGAAAATGGGTCTCGTCGTTGTAAAGAAATAATACAGAATCTGCTTCAGTTTGCCAGGAAATCACCCGAAGATTTTGTATCTGTGAATGTGAATAACGTTGTAAAGGATGCATTATCTCTTATAGAATGTCAGCTTTTAGTAAATAAGATTGAAGTGATTAAAAATTTAGCTCCGGATATAAAACAGGTTGATGGGAATCATGTACAGTTACAGCAGGTGTTTACCGATATAATTATAAATGCGCAGCAAGCGATGCCTGAAGGCGGGCAGTTATTTATCTCGACCAGAAATGAAAATGGCAATGTGGCTATAGAATTTAAGGATACGGGTTGCGGTATTCCTGAAAAGTATAAGGATAGAATATTTGAACCGTTTTTTACGACAAAGACGGATTGGAAAGGGACTGGACTTGGTTTATCTATATGTTATGATATTATAAAAAACCATAGTGGGAACATTGTGGTGGACAGCCAGTTAGGGAAAGGATCAGTATTTACGATAATCTTACCCGTAAAGAATAATAAAAATGTATTAAAGGATGATTATAAAAAATAAGAGTACATACATTTTTGCCATATTATTTTTAGTACCCTCATTTGTTTTTGCTGAAACCTCTTATGATTTATCTCCAGATTTAAAACTTTCCATAAAAAATCACTTACGGCTTTCAGGGAATACGTTGGGGAATAATCTTGATCTGGATAGTGATAAAAGTGATGGTGTTACCTATATGGGCTATACCTATGATACGAAGTTTAATATTACATATAAAGAGTTTTTAACGTCTTTTGTAAAATTGGAGAGTAATGGGCCTTTTGACTTTGATGCTCCAATTGTGTCTGACAAGAAAATCAATACTCGTTATGGTGAGATTGATAACTACATCATTCCTGAGATAATCCCACGAGTTGAAGAATATTGGATAGACACATTAGTTTTCAATTTGCCAGTAAAATTTAAAGTAGGTCAGTATCCGCATCAGGTCGGGAACGGTTATGCCCTTGGAGGATACTATGAGAATTATGGTGCAAGTATTTACAGCACCAATGAGAATTTTCAATGGAGGGTATATTACGCAAAACCCGATTTGGAAAATAAAATTATTCTAGGACCTCAAGTGCCACAAGAAAGGGCGTTGGATGTGGAATATGACTCAAATGCCCATTTTATGAGTTTTGATACTATTATCAAATGGGGTGATCATTCATTTCAACCTTACGTAGGATTATTGCACGACACGACACCGGGCACAAGCAGGGTTAATATGTATCCTTCCCCGGTAAATGAGGATAATTTAGGAACTATCGGCATCGATACTGACATGAATTTTGATAAGTTAAATATTGGATTTGAAGTGGCAAAGAATTTTGGCAACGCAAATGTTATTGGGGATAGTTCCGATATTATTCATAAAGGATATATGGCATATGCAGATGTCTCATATAGTTTCGAAAAAGTTACTCCGAGGTTGAAATTACTAATTAGCTCAGGTAATAAGATGGATAGTAACGACGTGTTAAGCGGTAAATTTACTTCTCATAGTAATTATAGCTTCTCTGTCTATTCTCCAACAAATGCAAATCTCTCAGATACCATTTATCCTGCTGCTTATGGACCCTATTTAGCAACCGGTGGCGGTTATGCCCTGAATTACGGTGTTGCTCGCCCAAGTGCATTTGGTGATTCCTATCAATTGAACGATCTTGTCATGCCCAATATAGGAGTTGATGTGCAGATAACAGAAAAATGGTCAGTGTCGTTTGATTACTGGTATCTGAGGAGTTTTGAACATGCCGTAGGAATACTTGATGATCGCGCAATTACATTAAGCTCTGATTTAGGTCACGAATTAGATTTTTATAGCAGCTATGATTTAACGAAACATATTTCCTTTAATCTCCTGACGGGTATATTTATCCCTGGGAAGTATTACCGTGAAAAGAGAGAGGATGGTGATGTTTTAGGACTAGCGCCGTCGCCGCGATATGATGGGGATGCTGACCCTGCTTATCAAATTGAGTTAGCTACGGAGATTACATTTTGAATCATAGAAAAGGATGACATGAATAGAGCAAACAGTGTATATTTGATAATATTTATTATGTGGTTGGGGTTTATTTATAGCGCATACGTATCTGATATAGTCGCTTCTCAATCGAAGATCGATAATACAAATGAAGATAAGTCTGTGCTTAATGTATATACCTGGGTGGATTTTATTGATCCTGAGATTGTTTTGGACTTTGAAAAAGAATTCCACGTTAAAGTCCATATTGATTTTTATGATGACGAAGAGTTAATGTTTTCAACAATCCA
>JANLHY010000647.1 GCA_024653795.1 Candidatus Brocadiaceae bacterium
ATCTTCCGACTCGTTAGGGTAATATATCCTGAATTGCACCCCATACCCTATCAGCAATCATTTGTTCAGACATCAATGCGCCATCTTTTGTACAATCAATGATTATCCAATCCTTTTTCCCTCGAGCAATTTCCAGAAAAGTTTGTTGCGCATGTCGAATATGGTTTATATCCTTTTCGTGGATATCCCTTTTTTCACCTGCCAGGTAAGCACGCTGTTCTTTTTTTTCGATAAGTTGGTAAGCAATCTCTGCCGGCACATATAACAAGATATTTAAATTAGACCTCGGAACTGCAAAAACCTCATGTTCCAACCTGTCCAACCACTGAAAAAATTTTCCTTTGTCAGTGGAATGATTAATTTTCCCACCCTGGTGGGCCATATTATCACACACATAGCGATTCGACACAACAATCTTACCTTCTCTGAGCCAGATGTTTATTTGTTCTTTACACTCCCAGCGGTCTCCTGCATAGAGGAGCGCCGCCAGATAGGGACTCACTGAATCTGCGCTGCCAAATTCACCCCGAAGATATTTTATCACCATATCGGCAAAGAAAGTCTTGCCATACTGAGGAAAATCAGTAGTAACTACAGGATATCCCTCTTTCAGCAACCGCTCACAGAGCAGCTTCGTTTGCACCGTCTTCCCGCTGCCATCAACACCGGTAATGACTATTAACTTTCCACGCATTCAGTATTCTCAAAAAATAGATTAAATAGGACTTTAGCCACTTTCCATTTACAAACAGGAGTAGAGACGCAAAATTTTGCATCTCTACATAAGTCGTTTTGAAATTACCTAACATTAAACTATCAGTTTTACAAATATTGTCAACATTATATCCATCACGTTTTAAACTGCAAAACAGAATTTATAATGAATCGAAGAAAGTATTTGGGGGTTATCTTTTGGTAACAGTTCACGTGTACGTGTAATGGCGCATGACAACCCCCTGAATCCCCCTTTTCTAAGGGGAAGTACAGACGCACTGCTGTGCGTCTCTACAAAATCCCCCTTAGAAAAGGGGGCAAGGGGGTTGTCTTCTGCTTTTATTTTGAGTCGGCTGAACTGTTACATCTTTTGTATTGACCTGGGAAGTAAAATTTGTTATGATTTTTTATCCAACTTCATAACTACATCTATGTCCTTGCCAGGTGCTTACCTTTTTTCATTACTAAATATTAAAATTATGCAAAAAAGCATGAAAGTAACTTTTTATAAAATATTAATTGTATCTGTAACCCTGACGAGCATGTTAGGATGTACGGCGCTCCCGAGAAAGGTCGTTGTAGAAAAGGTAGAACCAAAGACAGACCTTGAACTACGTCGCAAGTTGGAAGAATGGACAGAACAATTGCATTCCAATGATCCCACCATACGAAGCTCTGCGGCAGTTTCTTTATTGGGATTAAGCCTTCTCGAAGCACAGGAACCGCTCGTAAAAATACTAAAGGACATCAAAGAAAACAAGGACGTACAGGTCTCCGTTATTAAAGCATTCGGATTTACCAGGGATGATCGCGCAACTGACATTATAATTGAACTGCTTGACAGTGAATCAATTCCTTTACAGACCGCGGCAGCGGAAGCGCTCGGTACGCTAAAGACAAGGATTTCGATACAAAAGATGTCAGAAGCAATGCTTGATCCTCAACGATCTTTAAATATTAAGAGGTTACTGGCAAAGGCGCTGGGCAATACCAATAATCGGGAGGCTGTCGACCCATTGATTAAAATGCTTGCGACCGACGACCGCGGATTGAGAGAAGTAGCGAAGAAATCTTTGGAAAAAATTACAAAACAGGCAGATGGTAACGATCCCGCATGGTGGAAGCAATGGTGGGTTCGCAACAAGTCAAAAACGCGGGAGCAATGGCTGGAAGACATCGTATTAAAACAAGAAGAAAACACGAAACAGTTTGAATCAAAATTTGAACATCTGAAACTTGAAATAGCTCAAAAGTCGATTAAACTGCTTGAACTCAGACCTGACAAATCAGAT
>JANLHY010000707.1 GCA_024653795.1 Candidatus Brocadiaceae bacterium
CGGATTCCTCACGTTTTTGGCCAAGAGAAGGCTATGAACCCGGGAAGCCGCAACATTCCTACGACAAGCAATTCATCCGCGATTATCTCGAAAGCATCCGCTGGGACAAGAAACCGCCGGCGCCAACCCTCCCTCCCGACATCATTCAAAAGACCTCTGAAAAGTATCTGAATGCATATAAAGCACTTACTGGTAAAAGCCTAATATAACATTTCTTCATGCCGTATTATCATGCAGACCGTATGTCGCGGATGCTGCCAATAGGCGACCCGCCGTCCTTTCTGCTTTTTCTCCCTTCTTTACCAATTGACATAGCTATACATAAATGATAAATTATTTGTAACAGTAACCATGTAGGATGGGTGAAGCGATAGCGCACCCATCAATAAAAAATAACTGTCAACACTCAAAGGGTCTGCTTCGCTTGACCCATCCTACCCCCCTTCTTTACCAATTGACACAACTTTACATGAATGATAAAATGCCTGTAACAATTTAGCTCTTTGAAAAATCATACATTTGAATTTAATCCGAACAAAAGAAAATACGTAGCGCGGGTGGTTTATCCCCCGCACAAGCCGACCACAAGGGATCGGCGCTACCTTTTTCAAAGAGCTAAATTGTTACGAAAAGGCGATGTTCCTCATCGTTATTTCAGTATGGATACTGTATAATTTCACCAAATCAAATATTTGGCAAAACCAGGGATTATGAAAGGATATTATTATGCTTATCGAATACATAAATAAAGCAATGAGTAAAGCAGTCTATGAGAAACAGGAAGATGGTAATTTTGTTGGTAAAATTCCACCGTGTTCAGGTGTTATTGCCTTTGGAGAAACCCTGTATCAGTGTCAGGAAGAATTAAGATCATCCCTTGAGGGATGGCTTATTGTAAAATTCAGGCACGGTGATAAATTGCCAGTGATAGGCCGCGTTGATTTGAACAAAAAAATGCCTGTTCCTGACGAGACGATTATTCATGGCTAAATGGAAACCATGTAAGCGAAGGTATTTCATAAAGAAGTTAAAGAGATTCGGATTTGAACCGCCAGAACCAGGAGGACACCACTTTTACATGCGCTATGACGCCTATACCCTTACCCTACCAAGCAACAAGGAATATTCTGTCCCGCAAGTTAGAATGCTTCTCAATGAAATTCAGCGTGGGATAGGAAAGAAAATCGCCCTTGAAGAATGGGAGAATCTTTAAAAGTTTCAAAGACTTACAAGCAAGTCGAGCAGGTTGGTTGAAGGTAAGTAAAACCCAACATCAACCGTTCATGGCATTCAAAAATCCGTTGGGTTTTGTGTATCAATCCGGCAGGCTAATGAGAAAGCCAAGAAAATATGTGGATAAAACTAGATGGATACATGAGAGGTAAATTTGATAATTGATAAATGAAGGTGCGACCCTAATCACGACCCTGAGAGGTAAATTTGATAATTGATAAATGAAGGTGCGACCCTAATCACGACCCTAATCACGCTCGCTTTTCGGAGGAATTCATAGAAATATTTACGGATATCATAGATTACTTTCCAGCCGATTCCCTTATGCCATATATTATAAAATTGAAAACGAAAAGATTGTAACGGTATGGAGGGTTTTGGATTGCCGTAAGTATCCAAAGAAAATCGAAAAGACTTTATGGAAGAAGAGGTCTTGAAATATAAAGAGTGAAAAAGGTAATTTGTTGGGTGCGCCTTGCTTCACCCAACCTACCCAACTTATAGGAGGAAACGGATTGTATGGAACTCAAACAGCGCAGTAAAGAAAAAATAGCGAAGGCTTTGGTGGGCACGAGAAAAGCAATGCTTGAATTGTTGAAGTGGCAGTATCCTGTCCCGTATTTGCTCTACAAAGGTGCAGAGAAGTTGCTTCCGTTTCTCGATAAACAAGGCGAAATAAAGAAAGCTGATGAACAGTTCATTACTAACATTGTAAAAACAGCAAAAGAGAATGGCGTTGATGAGTTTACTTTGAAGTTTGATAAGAGTCAGTTGACGGGATTGGACACCACAATAAAGAAGGTTAAAAGAAATGCAGGTTTTGACCTTGACATTGGAATAAAGGGCGAAACAAATGTAGAGCTACATATTAAATTCAAATAGTGGAAAATTAAAGTTTGAATAATTTTGAAAAATATAAGGAATAAATGAAAGATATTGCCAACAAGAACGATGTTGCGGTAGAAAGCTTTGGAACTCTTGCTAAAAAATTGGAGGAGCACCAAAAGAAACTATCAGTTAATCGTAATTACATTAAAGATGGCGTGGTGATAGGTGTTAACGCGTTAGAGAAAATTGAAAAACTCAAAAACAAACACATAATAAATGTTAATTTAGAGATTCCTAAAAAAATTTACGAAGAATTACGAGATGGAAAAGTTGTTAGGGTCGGCGGTGCGCTTAAGCATCCTACAAAGAATGTATTTAGAAAGCATCTTAAAGAAATCAAACCATCGGCGGTCCGCAAACTAACCAAAGCTACGAACATGGTCTTTTTTGTAACGGATGTTTTTGAGTCGGTGTTAGTTGATCAAAAACTCAGAGACATTATGAATACCGTCAAAGAGATTGATCTAAAGCTAGAGGCGCAAAACAGGGGTGCCTTTTTATCTGCTATTGAACAGTCCAGAGAATTGTATTTAATTCAAAATGAAGAAATAAAAAGACAAAAAATAATTCTTGTTTTGGATAAGTTAAGTTATTGTGAACATTTGTTTACAGTGATATATGAAAACAAGTGGAAAGAATATATCAAGCTCGATAATTCGTATAAGAACGACTTTAAGTCACGCCTTACAAATACTTCAGAATTAAAGAAAATGTGCGAGATAGGCAAGGCACTACCTGAATACCTTGAAATAATAGCACTATGTAAAATTGCACAAGTACGACTCTGGGAAATGTTAGGTCAATATGTTCTCGCTAAAGAAAAAGCCTTCAATCTTGTTTCTTTCTTGTCTGAAAAAATCGATAATTATAAAGATAATTTTGGCGATTATGCGCTGTCAATTAAACTCGGTTCCCATTCTCGCCTTTTTGGTGAGTTCTGGGATATGTGTACGTGGGACGCTGGAGGGTTACACCGTGAGAAAAGATTAAAAAATATTAAGGATGGATTTATCGAATCACACGAGAGGATTGAATTTTTATTAAATACTGCACTGTGTGTTCCTCTGGATGTGCCCGAGGAATTGTCTAATGATTTGTAGGGTGGAATAATTCTGGGGGGGTAAAGGTCAACGGGTTCAGGTCTTTAATCTTGCTATAAGTTTGAAGCGCTGTGTTGCAGATGCAAAATAGTAAACCGAAAAAGGAGATCGGGTTATGAGTAGTAACTTATTTACTAACTTATTAGGGCGGAAAGTGAGGATAAAGGAGGGATAATTGCCTGGCGAGATTGTGGCAGTTTGGCTCGACAATCATGACCATCCTAGTCCAAGAGTTGCTATTGAAGTACTAAATACAGGAAAAGTTGAAGAGAATAATCAAGAGTTATCAAACCTTCAAATTTCAATTACTAAATATGGGAGAAAATATTGAATTATGAAGATATGACCCTTGTTTCCCTCTTGTTTCCCTTTTTTCTAATATGTTATAAAAAGAGAAAGAACAATTATGAGTTTGTCCAATGACGAAATACAAAAACATATGCAGCATGTTTTTAACGTAGCGTCAAAACATACCGACGTTTTGTTGTCAATAAACAATGGTAAATGTGTTAAATTTGGGTCTTGTATTCATATAAAAGTAAATGGTAAGAATTTAACAATTAGTTGCAGCCACGTAGCAGAAAAATCTTCTTCCTATTTCTCCGGGCCTAAACGATTAAAACAGGATATTATTCCAGAAGATGATAAAAGCAGCGTTTCTAAGATGGAACTTATTTTTCGTAATGAGGAATATGATATAGCTATTTTCAATTCAAGCAATCTACCAATAGAAGAACATGGAAAGTCCAGATACGATTTGAGTGAAAGTAAAATAATTACATTTGAAATGGCTAAAAAAAATATTTCTTCAGCAGGTTATATCTACGGAATTTTTGGCTCTATGACACAAGGATATACGTATTCTGATGGTATAAGTTATATGAAGATTCCTTTCTATACTGGGTTGGGCTCCATCGTTACTGTTAGCAATGATGAGATTATTGCTGACTTCGCAGAGAAAGAGTTGTACGAGCTAAACACAAGAAGTTTTCCTCATTTAAAAGGCCTTTGCCCAACAGGTGGGTCTCGCGATATTTCCGGCGCTAGCCCCAGTTTACAAGTTATGCTTAAAATTTAGTTCTCGCCGTGCATAACCTCTTGTACGGCAACATGTTGTGCAACCCAACACATGTATTACCCT
>JANLHY010000711.1 GCA_024653795.1 Candidatus Brocadiaceae bacterium
CCTCAGAATCCTTCGTCACCGGAGCATAGTCTGCAATTGTCTCAAGTATGGTTGCCATATCACGAATGGGCACTTGCTCTTTTAATAAATTTTTAAGCACCTCTTGTATGCTCGCAAGAGGCATTACACCGGGAGCTAATTCCTCAACAACTGTTGGTGATTCTTTCTTCAAATTTTCAACAAGCTTTTGCACATCCTCACGGCAAAGAATCTCAAATGCATGATTCTTTATAATTTCTGTAAGATGTGTAATCATCACAGATGCTGGATCAACAATCGTATATCCCGAAGCCTCGGCATCCTCTTTTATTGCGCCAGATATCCATTGGGCGGGCAAACCATATGCAGGATCCGACGTCTTCGTTCCCTCTATTGGCTTGGTAGTCGTGCCGGAGTCGATAGCAAGATAACAATCGGGAAACAATTCTCCCTTTGCAATTTCCTGCCCCCTTATTTTGATCACGTATTGATTTGCTCCTAATTGCAAATTATCCCTCACTCGGATGGGAGGCACCATAATCCCCATATCTCTTGCCATTTGCCGCCGTAACGCATTGATTCTTTCCAGGATGCCCCCGTTTTTTTGCGGATCAACCAATGGCACCAGTCTGTATCCTACCTCAATCCCCATACGATCCACATGAAGCAGTTTTTCAACGGATTCTTCAGATTGCGATTCTTGCCCGATTTTTTTTACCTCTTTTCCCATCTCTTCTTCAATGAGTATTTTTTTGTTCGACTTCCTGAGTATTAAGAACAACACACCAAAAAAACCTGCAAGAATCATGAAAGGCAACTTGGGCAAACCTGGAACTATACTAAACACCCCAAGAATCCCCGATGCAAATGCTACTGCTTTAGGTTGTGAAAACATCTGGCCTGACAAATCCCTACCCAGACTCTCCTGTGAGGATGTTTTTGTAATAATAACGGCTGAAGCAGTTGCGATAATAAAGGATGGAATTTGCGACACGAGACCATCGCCCACCGTCAAAATAGTGTAATGTTGCAACGCCTCCGATACGGGCATGCCCTGGCGCATACCCATAACAATTCCACCCACAATATTAATTAGCACAATGACAATGCCCGCTATTGCATCACCACTCACGAATTTACTTGCGCCATCCATAGCGCCGTGAAATTCCGCTTCCTTAGAAATCAATTCTCTACGGTTTCGAGCTTGGTCCTCGGTAATGAGACCTGCATTTAAGTCCGCATCAATGCTCATCTGTTTACCGGGCATTGCATCAAGCGTAAACCTGGCAGCCACTTCGGAAATTCTCGTTGTACCCTTAGTTATGACAATTAATTGGATAACAATAATCACTAAAAATACCACCAACCCAACAACAATATTTCCACCCACAACAAACTCGCCAAATGACGCAATCACTTGCCCTCCGTATCCATGTAATAATATCTGCCGTGTGGCTGCAACATTAAGCGCCAACCGGAAAAGTGTCAAAAACAACAA
>JANLHY010000357.1 GCA_024653795.1 Candidatus Brocadiaceae bacterium
GCTATTATTGCTAAAATTATAACAACGACAATGGCCTTGCGATAAATTTGAAAATGCCTGACTTTTGGTTTAAAATCCTTGTCCATGTCCATATAGTAACCTGGTTATTACAAAAATCTTTATCTTTTATAAATGAGTTTTGAATTATAAAAACATGTTTCCATAAGGTCAATAGAAAATTAAAAAATATGGCGTGTTTAAAAACTTGTAACAGTTCAGCCCACCGCAAAGGCGCAAAGGACGACCTCCCCCATGTCCCCCTCCAGAGGGGGAGAAAGGGGGAGGAATGAGAAAAAAACCTCACAGAAGAAGTATCTTCTATAACAAAATCACAATGTTTTTCAGAAATTGTCAGCATTTACTTTCTAAAAAATAATACCTTTGCGCCTTTGCGGTAAACTATTACAATAAAAGCATGATGCAAATTGTAAAAAATATTTCATATATGAAATGTAAATACAATCAATCTCTGGCTTTTCTCGGCTGGCGTGTTATATAAAAACTTTATTCTAAGCATTTGCTATGTAAATATTAATGCCCTATTTAGTAATGAAAAATGCGTTGGGAATGGTATTTGTGCATTAACTTTCCAAAATCATACCTTTGCGAGCTTTGCGCCTTTGCGGTGCGCTGAGGGATACAGCACTTTCTAATATACCGTTTATTTTTGCTGTCATGCCCGAATGGTTCTATCGGGCATCCAGCCTTAAAACCTGGATTCCCGCTAAGCTTGTCCTCGTGAAAACGGGGAATCATGCGGGAATGACAAGCCTGTGGTGCATGGTATTACAGTACATTGGTAATTGCTAAGTCCCTGAACTGTTACAGAAACCCAAAGGAGGCGTCTAAAAAAATAGGAAAATAAAATTTAAATTTACTTGACACTTTTTACTTTCGTAGATATAATGCGTCAACCGAAACTTAATTGTATAGGAATTTTCATTTTATTTATGCGGGTTTGCGGGGCGGAGTTAGTATAAGTATTCTGACTATAGTGAGAGATGGTAATTATAATTTATTTGTGTATGGAATGCTAAACCTAGCCCTGTCTGCCTGTGCGATGCACGCAGACAGGCCGGAGATGAACGAATGTAGCCCTAGAGGGGCGACCTGTTTGTAGTAGTAGAAATGGAATTAAAACACCCCAAAAGCTCCGTAGGAGCGACCCGATGTGAACTATGAGATGCAATTTGTTTGACAAATAACATAAAACATTGAGGAGGAGAAAGGAGGCTGGTTACTATACTTGTCCTCATGCTTGCCCTCGTGAAAACGGGGGAAAAGGAGGAACTGAATTTATAGTACGTACTCTCGATCCAGGTCGGGGGCAGGTGTGTTTTTATTTTTGTTATCTCGTACAGTAGAGACAGGTTTCATACCTGTCTGTCCTCATGCATGCCCTCGTGAAAACGGGGGAAAATGGGGGTCCGACTTGTCCCCACGCAAGTGGGGATTGGTTTTATTTAAGAAAGGGAGGAAGAAAAATGAAGAATGGTTTGTGGAGGACATGTATTGGCGGTTTTGCAACTGCCGTCTTCTGCGTTGCGGCTTGTGCCCAGTCTTTTGGGGCAGGCGCCAAGACGATTGAAGAAATGGAAAAGGAGTTGAACGCCTTGAAGGCGTCCGTCTCAAGCTTGACGAAACAGATGGAGTCTGTGAAAAGTGAAAAGGCAGTGGCGTCTGTGTCTTCGGATACAAAAGAAGATGTAGAGGCATTAAAGAATGAGGTCACCACATTAAAAGAGGAAATGAGAACTGCCGCGCAGGCTGAGACACTGAAGGCAGCAGACATTACAGGCAACGTTTATTCAGAATTTGCAAAGAAGGTAAAATTAGGCGGGCAGATTAGAACAAGGGCGGAATATGCAAATGGATGGTACAATCCCGTTGACTTTTCATTAAGGACAGCTACCACAAGTACACTGTCTACAACGGGTACACCGTCGCTGACTGTAACTGGTACCACTTTAGGCTTTCCCTTGGTAGGCGGGGCAACCACGTCAACCCTGTCAACCACGGGAGTCGCGTCGAACACTAGACGTTCAGCGGGAAGAGATGATGATTACGTCTTAAACCAAACGAGACTCTGGGCAGATGCAGATGTTAATGAGCATCTGAGGGTATTCATCCAATTTCAGGATTCGAGGGTTTTTGGCAGCGAAGGAAGTACTATTGGATTTGCTGACGATAGTGCAAATAATCGTATCGATATCCATCAGGGTTATTTTGACATAAAGAAGCTTTTCGACCTTCCGTTAACGGTAAGGGTTGGCCGTCAGGAAATCATCTGGGGCGACCACAGGGTTATCGGTAACTTTGTGTGGTCAAACGTGGGCCGTGTGTTTGATGGGGGTAGATTTATGTGGGATACTGATGCCATCCACGCAGAGGCTTTTGCAGTAAAGACCGATGAGGATGGTTTCACTACCTCTGATTTCCCTGGGGTTGATAGCAGCGGTGGTTCTGATGAAGCCGTATATGCCGGTATGTTCGCGTTTAAAAAGCTCGTGCCGGGCGCTTTACTTGAGCTTATGTATATACAAAAGAACGATCAGGATCAAACAGCAGCTATTGGACCTGCACTTGCAGCTGCAACTGCATCTGGTGGACAGGTTCGCGGAAATACCATTATTCATGACATTGGCGCTAGGATTGATGGTAAAGTTCCTGGGTTAGAGGCATTAGATTATACATTGGAAGGACACGGCCAGTTCGGTGATATCGGTGATCTTGATAAAGAGGCATGGGCATTTGCAGGCAGGACTGGATATACCATTAAAAATGTGGCATGGACGCCTCGTATCGGGTTTGAATATACTTTTGCATCAGGTGATGATGACCCAACAGATGGTGATGACGAGACATTTGATAACCTTTATCCAACAAACCACTGGCAGGGTAATTATGGTTTTATCGATGTGGTCGGATGGCGGAATATGCATGGTATCAGGGGTAACATAAAGGTTAACCCAACCAAGAAATTAATGGTGCAGGTAGATTATTGGAAGTTCCTGTTGGCCGAAGAGGAGGATGCCTGGTATTTTGCTAACGGCAACCGTGCGTTTGCGGGCGCTGTTGCGAATAATGAGGATGACTTGGGACAGGAAGTAGATCTTACAGTCAGCTATTCATTGTATAAGAATGTGGGTATCCTTGCCGGTTATTCAGTTTTCCTGCCTGGGGATTATATTGAAGATAGTTTGGGTGCAAGAGATGATTTCGATACTCACTGGGGTTATTTACAGACCACAGTTACATTCTAAGCCCCATTTACATGGGGACGAGTCTAATTGTATAGGAATTTTAATGCCGTTGTAGGGGCAGGTTTCAAACCTGCCCCTACGTGTGAACGTGAAAAAAAGTTGCCGAAGGCCTAATTTAGTAAAGGTCGTTTTTGTTGCGTAGTTAATTTGTATTTAAATGGGTGTTGCTGATGCAACACCCATTTTTTTTGGAAAATTCCAGTAATAATGTGGTTATTATACTCATTAGGTTCACAAAATATGATTTTTAGGGTGTCATTCCCGAATGTTTTTATCGGGAATCCATTCCCCTTCTTATAGTTTGTCCCCGCATGCATTAAGCGATGAGTTGATATGATTCTGGATTCCCGCTTAAAGCTGCGGGAATGACAGTTTCGACGGGAATCAAACATTTTGAAAATCCCAATTTATGAGCCTTTAAGGTATATACAATGTAGCGGCAATTCATGAATTGCCGCTACATATTGTCGCAGAGGTATTTTCAACTATTGATTTTTCAAAAAACTAAACTGTTACGAAATTTTTATGAAGACAAAAGATATTAGAGATATCATACTTAAGGAATTACCTGCTCTGCTTGAACAGGACAGAGAAGTTCGGGAATTTTTAGAACAGCTCTTTAAGGATCGCTTTGCCGACAGGGAAAAAACTGAAGACCGGTTTGATAAAATACTTAAGGAATTAGCAGCAGACCGGGAGATACAGACCAAAAAATGGGAGGAACAAGAAAGGAAGTGGCAGGAAAACCAGAAAGTTATTCATGAAATATTAGAATCCATTAAAATGTTAA
The DNA here is from genome assembly GCA_024653795.1 of Candidatus Brocadiaceae bacterium. Lineage (GTDB taxonomy): Bacteria > Planctomycetota > Brocadiia > Brocadiales > Brocadiaceae > Wunengus. The sequence continues at coordinate 4,054 of JANLHY010000357.1, forward strand.
ACCGTAAACACGAAAATACCATTGGCGCCCTAGGTGCGCGATGGGGATTGAGATCGGAGCAATCATTGTTTGATAGTAATTTCTCCGATGGTGGATAAAATTGCCCTGGAACTCGCAAAAAATTCAGGTATTAAAGTCTATAGCTATGTGGAAGATATAGAGCCAGATATATTTCTCCCTGTAAAGTAATTACTCAGCATATTGAGTAACTTTATTTTAATAAATAACATATAACAAGAAATGAAACTTGTCCTCATGAAAATGGGGAAATGTTTAAGTGTTTTTTTACTTTTTAATTATTCGTTTCTTGTTATATGTTATTCATTTCTCTTGCTGGTTCAATCGTCCTCGATTGAACCAAGATGTTTGGCATTGTTTCTCGGCTGATACTAGTTCAAAGCTCACAACCCTGTTCAAACCGTATGGTTCAATCTACAAGATTGAACCATCAGTGAGCAGTAACCCTGCAAATTAAATTTATGGACAATAGATATTATCCTGACCTTGAAGGATTTAAACAGCTAGCTGCAAAAGGTAATATTGTTCCTGTTTACCGCCAGTTATTTGCAGATACGCTTACACCTGTTTCTGCGTTTCAAAAGATTTCTGATGCAGATTTTGCCTTTTTGCTAGAAAGCGCGGCAGGTGGAGAAAAGATTTCAAGGTATTCAATTCTTGGTATCAATCCTTTTATTAAATTCACTTCTTACGGTCAACGAATTGAGCTAAAGCGGGGAGTCAATGACACAGAAGTAATTCAAGCGAAAGACCCTTTGGAGGTATTGAATAAGGAGATGAGTGCATTTGCCCCTGTACCGGTGAATGGATTGCCTAAATTTTTTTGTTGTGTAGTAGGGTATATTGGGTACGACACGGTACGACACTATGAACGACTGCCCAATATTCCCAAAGATGATTTGCTGCTTCCGGACATTCAGATGATGTTTTATGACACGGTGATTATATTCGATCATCTGACAAAAACCATGAAGGTTGTTTTTGCTGCGCAGATCGGTAAGGATGGCCTGGAAAATGTATACGCTGTGGCAATCCATAAAATTGACCTTATCATTGAAAAACTACGCACGCCTGTAATGTCTTTGAGCGATGATATTACTTTAAACGGAGAAATCAATATTCCTTTTTCATCTAACTTCGAAAAGGCAGATTTCCTTAAAGCCGTAGATCGCTGCAAGGAGTATATTCGCGCGGGGGATATATTCCAGGTGGTGATTTCCCAGCGATTAAAGACACAAACGCATGCTGACCCATTTAGCATTTATCGTATTTTGCGGGTAATCAATCCTTCTCCATATATGTTTTATCTAAAGATGGGAAACCTGAAGCTCATAGGGTCTTCTCCAGAGGTTATGGTGAAGGTCGATGGAAAGAAGATAACAGTTAGGCCAATTGCCGGCACGAGGAGAAGAGGCCGGGACGATTCGGAAGATGCGCTGTTTGAACAAGAATTGATTGCCGATCCAAAAGAACGTGCTGAGCACATTATGCTGCTGGATTTGGGAAGGAACGATGTCGGAAGGGTATCGAACTACGGGAGCGTGCATATTGACGAAAAGATGGTAATTGAAAAGTACTCACACGTGATGCATATAACCTCAAGCGTTTGTGGTGAATTACAAGAAGGCAAAACAGCTTTTGATTCATTGAAGGCATGTCTGCCCGCTGGAACCCTATCCGGGGCGCCTAAAATAAGGGCAATGGAAATCATTGATGAAATCGAGACGACCAAGCGAGGTCCCTATGGTGGAGCCGTTGGGTATTTCGATTTTTTTGGAAATATGAATACGTGTATTACCATTCGGACGATAGTTTTAAATGGCGATGATGCTTATATTCAAGCCGGCGCTGGGATTGTGGCTGATTCCGTTCCAGAACGGGAATACGAAGAAACCCTGAATAAGGCTAAAGGATTATTGAAGGCGATAGAACTAGCAGAAAAAATGTGGCTACTTAGGTGTTCGGTGTTCGGAGGATCATGACCGATGAACCAGGAGGCAACAGGCAAGACTTATTTGGATGTCGAGGATTTACAGGTCTATCAGAAGCTCTGCCAACTTCACCTGGAGATTTGTGATCTTAGTCATGCCTGGCCGTCCGAGGAGCGGTATGAACTCGGCTCGCAGATCCGAAGATCATCCAACAGCTCGCCGGCGCAGTTAGCCGAGAAGCATGACGACCGCCACGTGAGGAACAAGGTCGAGGGAGTCAACCGCAGTCGAGGGGAGGCGGGCATAAGCGCTAAGTTGTTTTTGATATTTCTTACAAGTAGTCTAATATCGAATATCGAACAAGGAATAATAAATGTCGAAGGATAAGAGAATATTTGACCTTGAAGAACGCTTAATAGATTATGCCGTAAGAATTATTCGTACAAGGGTATGGTTATTGATGATTGTAAAAGCCAATCTTATAAAGCCGACGTCAAAGCTTGAACCACTGATTCATGAGAATAATGAGCTTATTTCGATT